>NZ_JACBXC010000237.1 GCF_013870535.1 Streptomyces phytophilus
CGCCCGTCTCTCTGCCGGCCTGCCTGTCTGCCGGCCCGCCGGGCGCCGGTCTGCCGTGCCCAGGTCTGCCGTGCCCAGGTCTGCCGGGGGCCGGTGCGCCGTGCCCGATCTCCCGGGCGACCGTCTGCCGTGACCGGTCCGGCAGGCACGGCCCGTCCGGCGCCCGCCGTCCGGGCGCCGTGGCGCCGTCCGTCAGATGTCGAGCGGCGGCAGCGCCCCCGCGCGGATCACGTCCGCGTACCAGCGGGCGCTGGACTTCGGCGTGCGCCGCTGCGTCGTGTAGTCCACGTGCACCGCGCCGAACCGCTTGCCGTAGCCGTAGGCCCACTCGAAGTTGTCCAGCAGCGACCACAGGAAGTAGCCCCGCACGTCGGCGCCCTCGGCGATGGCGCGGTGCACCGCGCCGATGTGCCCGTGCAGGTACGCGATGCGGTCCGGGTCGTGCACCGAGCCGTCCGGCTCCGGCTTGTCGTCGTACGCCGCGCCGTTCTCGGTGATGTACAGCGGCAGGTCCGGCGCGTCGGCGGTGAACCGCAGCAGCAGCTCCGTCAGCCCGGTCGGATCGACGGTCCAGCCCATCGCGGTGCGCTCGCCCGGCGGCTGGTGGAAGGCGATGCGGTCCGCGGCCGGCCAGGGGGACCGCGCGCCGCCGCCGTGGCCGTCGGCGCGCTCGGGCACGGCGTCGCCGGAGACGGCGGAGACGACGGTGGGCGTGTAGTAGTTCAGCCCGATCGAGTCGAGCGGCCGGCTGATGAGCGGCAGGTCCCCGTCCCGTACGAACGACCAGTCCGTCAGCCGCGCGGTGTCGTCGAGCAGGTCGGGCGGGTAGGCGCCGTCGAGCATCGGGCCGGTGAAGATGCGGGTGGCCAGCGCGTCGACCTGGCGGGCGGCGTCGCGGTCCGCCTCGGAGTCCGTACGGGGGCGCACCACCGCGGGGTTGAGGCTGATGGAGACCTCGGCGCGGGCGGGCAGCGCGGTCCGCAGCGCGTCGACGGCGAGCCCGTGCGCCAGGTTGAGGTGGTGCGCGGCGCGCAGGGCGGCGACGGGGTCGGTGCGGCCGGGGGCGTGCACCCCGGCGGCGTAGCCGAGGAACGCGCTGCACCACGGCTCGTTGAGCGTGGTCCACAGCTCGACGCGGTCGCCGAGGGCGTCGCCGACGAGGCGGGCGTAGTCGGCGAACCGGTGCGCCGTGTCGCGCTCCGGCCAGCCGCCCGCCGTCTCCAGCTCCTGCGGCAGGTCCCAGTGGTAGAGCGTGAGCACCGGCTTGATGCCGGCTTCCAGCAGTTCGTCGGCGAGCCCGCGGTAGAAGTCGAGCCCGCGCTGCACGGCGGGGCCGCGGCCGGTGGGCTGGACGCGCGGCCAGGAGACGGAGAAGCGGTACGCCCCGACGCCGAGCCCGGCCATGAGGCGTACGTCCTCGGTGCGCCGGTGGTAGTGGTCGACGGCGACGTCCCCGGTGTCGCCGCCCGCGGTCTTCCCGGGGGTGTGCGAGAAGGTGTCCCAGATGGAGGGGGTGCGGCCGTGCTCCCGCGCGGCGCCTTCGATCTGGTACGCGGCGGTGGCCGTGCCCCACAGGAAGTCCTCGGGGAAGGTGGCGGTGGTGTCGGACATCTGGGAGCGCTCCCAATCTCGGCGGTGACGAACGTCGTGGACAACGAGGGTCGGTCGTATCTCAACTGCCCCCGGGCGGCGCGCGGGTCGTACCGCCGCGGGTCGAACGGGCCACGGGCGCTCAGCCCTTGACCGCGCCGTGCATGATGCCGCCGACGATCTGCCTGCCGAACAGCAGCAGGAGCAGCAGCAGCGGCAGCGTGCCCAGCAGCGCGCCCGCCATGATCACCGACTGGTCGGGGATATAGCCGCGGCCCAGGCTGGTGAGCGCCACCTGCACGGTCGGGTTCTCCTGGGTCAGCGCGATGATCGGCCAGAAGAACTCGTTCCAGGCCATCACGAACGTCAGCATGCCCAGCACGGCCATCGCGGGCCGGGCCGCGGGGAAGACCACGTGCCAGATGACCCGCACGCTGCTCGCGCCGTCCACCCGGGCGGCCTCGATCAGCTCGGTCGGCAGCGCCTGGATCAGGTACTGCCGCATGAAGAACACGCCGAAGGCGCTGACGATGAACGGCAGGATCACCGACTGGAGCTGGTCGATCCACTCCAGCTTCGCGATCGCCATGTACAGCGGCACGACGCTCAGCTGCGGCGGCACCATCATCGTGCCGACCACCAGCAGCATCAGCAGGTTCTTGAAGCGGAACCGCAGCTTGGCGAAGGCGAAGCCGGCCAGCGTGCCGAAGAGCACCGTGCCCGCGGCGATCGCCCCCGCCACGAGCGTGGTGTTGAAGAGCGCCAGGCCCATGTTCGCGTCGGTCCAGGCAGTCTCCATGTTCGAGAAGAGGTTGCCGCCGAACCACAGCGGCGGCGGCGTCTCCGCCAGCCGCTCGTTGGTGCGGGAGGCGGCGACCGCGGTCCAGATCAGCGGGAAGAGCGAGATCGCGGTGAAGAGCAGCAGGACGGCGTACGTCAGCTTCCCCGCCCGCTGCTGGCCGCCGGCCTCCCCGGCCTTCGGTGCGCGCCGTCGCCGGCGGCGGGCCGGCGCCGCGGTCTCGGGGGCGGTCTCTGTCAGCGTTGCCATGAGCTTCCCTTCAGCTCTTCCGCAGCCGGCGCGAGATCAGGCCGAAGACGATGCCGATCACCACGAGGATCAGGAACATCACCCAGGCGATGGCCGCGGCCCGGCCGAGGTGCAGATTGCGCCAGCCCTGCTCGTACAGGTAGAGGCCGAGGGTCTGGAACTGGTGGTCGGGGCCGCCGGACGCGCCCGCGCCCTCCTCGAACAGCAGCGGCTCGCCGAAGAGCTGGACCGAGCCGATCGTGGAGACGACGACGGTGAACAGGATCGTCGGCCGCAGGGAGGGGATGGTGACGTAGCGGAACTGCTTCCAGCGGGACGCGCCGTCCAGCGCCGCGGACTCGTAGAGGTCGTGCGGCACGGCCTGCATGGCGGCCAGGTAGATCAGGGTGTTGTAGCCGGTCCAGCGCCAGATCACGATCGTGGAGATGGCGATCTTCGAGGTCCAGTCGCCGCTCTTCCAGTCGATCTCGTCCACGCCGAACAGGCCGAAGACCCAGTTGATGAGCCCGTAGTCGCGGCCGTAGAGCATCGCGAACACGAGCGTCGCCGCCGCCACGCTGGTGGCGTACGGCGCGAGCATCGCCACCCGGAAGAAGGAGGCGGCGCGCATCTTGTAGTTGAGCAGGTGCGCCAGGCCCATCGCCATCAGCAACTGCGGGACCGTGGAGAGCACCGCGAGGGTGAAGGTGACCCACAGCGAGTTCCAGAAGAAGTGGTCCTCGAACAGCCGCGTGTAGTTGTGCAGTCCGGCCCACTCCATGTCGGTGGGCGCGGTCAGCTCCACCCGGTGCAGCGAGGCCCACGCGGTGTAGAGCAGCGGGAAGAGCCCGAAGGCGGCGAAGAACAGGAAGAACGGCGTGATGAAGGCGTACGGGCTGAGTTTGGCGTCCCACCGGTAGCGGCGGCTGCGCCACTTCTGCCGCCGGTCGTCGGGCGCGGGCCGTTTCGGGGCCGCGCCCCCCTCGACGGAGGGGGGCGCGTCCACGGCCGTACCAGTCTGCGTCATGGCCGGTGTCTCACTGGTCCAGGGCGTTGTCCACGGCCTTGACGGCTTCGTCCCAGGCGCCGTCGGGGTCCTGCTTGCCCTGCTCGATGAGCTGCAGGCCGTTGCCGATGTTGTCGTCGATGACCTGGTCCTTCGGGCCGATCGTCTGCACCGGGATCTCCTCGGCGGAGGCGGAGAACAGCTCCCCGATCGGGGCGTCGCCGAAGTACGGGTTGGTGGCGGTCCTGACCGCCTCCATGTCGTACGCGGGCGGGGCGCTGGGGAAGTTGCCGCGCTCGGCGAAGAGCTTGGCCTGCTGCTCGGGCGCGGTCAGCCAGGCGACGAGCTTGGCCGCCTCGTCCTTGTTCGGGCCGGACTCGGGGACGCCGAGGAAGGAGCCGCCCCAGTTGCCGGGCCTGGGCGACTGGGCCACGTCCCACTTGCCCTCGGCCTTGGTGCCGCCCTTCTCCTGGATGTAGCCGAGCATCCACGCGGGGCAGGAGATGGTGGCGAAGTCGCCGTTGCTCATCGCCTGGTCCCACTGCTTGGTGAACTGCTCCAGGTTGCCGGTGAGCTTCTCCTCGGCGGCGGTGGAGGCGATGCCCCAGGCGGCCTCGACGTCCGGGCTGTCCTTGTAGATGACCTCGCCGGCCTCGTCGTAGTACTTGCCCTCGCTGGAGGCGATGGCGCCGTCGTACACGGCGTCGGCGGAGTCCACCCAGGCGACGCCCTCGGGGCCGTTCTCCTTGAAGTCCCGGCCGGCGTCGAGGAACTTCTCCCAGTCGCCCGCCCACAGCTCGGCGACCTCTTCACGGTCGGTGGGCAGGCCGGCGGCCTCGAAGTGGTCCTTGCGGTAGCAGACGGCCATGGGGCCGACGTCGGTGCCGAGCCCGATGGTCTTGCCGTCGTCGGCGGTGGCCTGCTGCCACTTCCAGTCCAGGAAGGCGTCCTCCGAGGCGCCGTCCACCTTGCCGAGGTCCATGAACCGGTCGGCCTGGGTGTCGACGACCTCGGCGATGTTGGCGACCTCGATGGCCTGTACGTCGGCCAGACCGCTGTTGCTGGTCAGATGGTTGAGGAGAGCGGGGTAGTAGTTCTCGTTCCGCTCGATGACGTCCTGCTTGATCGTGATGTCCGGATTCAGCTTCTCGTACTCGTCGTAGAGCCCGGCCTCCTCGAAGCCGAAGGTGCCGAAGAGGCCCATGGTGATGGTGGTCTTCCCGCTCCCCCCGTCCCCGGAGTCGCTCTTCGAGCCGTCGTCGTCATCGCTCGCGCACGCGCTGAGCAACCCGGTGCCCAGAGCGGCTGCGGCCAAAAGGCCCACGGCCCGTCGGGTCGTGCGGTAACTGCGCACTGCATCCTCCTAGCGCCCTGGCGCGTGCCGCTCCTGCCGGAGGTGAACGAGGGGATCGGGGGTGGCGGCTCGGGCGGGCTTTCGTGCGGGTTCTCTATGGGTCGAGTAGAGTGGGAGCGCTCCCAGAAGTGATTGGTTGAAGGGTGGCCTGTCGGTGAGGGGGTGTCAAGGGACCGGACATCTCGACCGGCTCCCGTTACGCGGCTGTTAGCTTCGGTGCGGCCCGCGGACCGGGGCAGGGGGCGAGAATCGGACAGTCAGCAGACAGCCATAACGCGGGAGGGTGGAATGGCGGTCAGGGATCGGCGTACGCCGGTGGCGCGCGGCGGGCGCGGTGGTAGGCCGACGCTTGAGCAGGTCGCCGCGCGAGCCGGGGTGGGCAGGGGGACGGTGTCCCGGGTGATCAACGGATCGGACCAGGTCAGCGAGCAGGCGCGGACGGCCGTCGAACGGGCGGTCGCGGAGCTGGGCTACGTGCCCAACCGCGCGGCGCGGGCGCTCGCGGCGGGCAGCGCGGACGCGGTCGCGCTGGTGATCCCGGAGCCCGAGACCCGGCTGTTCTCCGAGCCGTACTTCTCCGACATCGTCCGCGGGGTGAGCGCGGAGCTGGCGGAGACGGACAAGCAGCTCCTCCTGACGCTCATCCGCTCGCCCCGGGAACGGGAGCGGCTGGCGGCGTATCTGAGCGCCGACCGGGTCGACGGCGTGCTGCTGGTCTCCGTGCACGAGGGCGACCCGCTGCCGGAGATGCTGGCGGCCATGGGGCTGCCGGCGGTGCTCAACGGCCGCCGGGCGGCGGGCGAGGCCGTGCCGTTCGTCGACTCGGACAACACCGGCGGCGCGCAGGCGGCCGTCGAGCACCTGATCGGCCGCGGGCGCGGCGCGATCGCGACCATCACGGGACCCGCCGACATGTACGTCGCGAGCTGCCGCCTGGCGGGCTACCGTCAGGCGTTGAAGGCGGCGGACCGCGAGGAGGACCCCGGGCTCGTCGCGGTCGGCGACTTCACCGAGGAGGGCGGCCGCCGGGCGATGCAGGAGCTGCTGGAGCGGCGGCCCGCGCTGGACGCGGTCTTCGCCGCCTCGGACGTGATGGCGGCGGGCGCCCTGCAGGTGCTGCGCGCGGCCGGCCGCACGGTGCCGGACGAGGTGGCGGTCGTCGGCTTCGAGGACTCGCCGGTGGCCCGGCACACCGATCCGCCGCTCACCAGCGTCCGGCAGCCCACGGAGGAGATGGGGCGGGCCATGGTGCGGGTGCTGCTGGACGGGATCGCGGCGAAGGACGCCACCCGGGAGCGGCACGTGGTGCTGCCCACGGAGCTGGTGGTACGCGCCTCGGGGTGACCCGGCGGGCCCGGCGGGGTCCGCGGTACGCAGGCGGGGCGGGTCCGGAAGCGGGCCCGCCCCGTCTGCGTGTGCGGGCCGACTTTCGGGCCCGTATCGGCCAACTCGCCTGCCCCTGGGCCGACTTCTGTCGCGAGGGTTGACAGGTGCATAACCCTTCGGGAGATTGGGAGCGCTCCCACACTTCAAGACTTGCACCTCCCGCCGCGAGGTGAGGACGGGGGGCGAACCACCCCAGGTCCACCCCCGTCCGCTCGGCTCAGCCGGGCCGGGCG
>NZ_JACBXC010000238.1 GCF_013870535.1 Streptomyces phytophilus
CTGGCGCGGCAGTACGAGCGGCTGGGGTTCACGCCGAGCGGGACGTTCGAGGTGGAGCGCCCCGGGCGGCCGGTGTGGCCGGGGAGGGTGCTGGAGATCCGGCTTTGAGGGGTTGGTTCCACTTGCTGGGCCCCGGGCGGAACAGACATTCGGTGGCGACTTGGGAAACTTGTTCGAGGCTGTGTTGAAGAAGTGACCCATGGGTCAGTACCGTCCGTGTGCGTGGATGCAAACGAGCGAATCCGGGCGAGTTTTGCCCGAGTTGAACGCAGAGCCGACCATGTCGCCAAGTACTTCTATTCGCATCTGTTTGCCCGCAATCCGGGGGTCCGCGAGCTGTTCCCCGCGGACATGTCCGAGCAGCGCGACCGCCTGTTCGCCGCCCTCACCCTCGTCGTGCAGCGCCTCGACGACCCGGACCTGCCCCGCTACCTGGCGACGCTGGGCCGCGACCACCGCAAGTTCGACGCCCGCCCCGAGCACTACGCCGCGGTCGGCGAGAGCCTGATCGCCGCGCTCCGCTTCGGCCTGCCCCGCACCTGGGACGAGGAGACGGAGCAGGCGTGGCTCGGCGCGTACAAGGTCCTCTCCGAGGCGATGATCGGCGGCAGCGAGGAGGCGGACAAGCAGCAGGCGCCGCGCTGGTGGGACTGCCGGGTCGTCGCCCGCCACCGGGCCGCCCCGGGCGTCACGGTCCTGACCCTGCTCCCGGACCGGACGCTGCCGTACGCCGCGGGGCAGTTCGTCAGCGTCTCCGCGCCGCAGGTGCCGCGGGTGTGGCGCCCGTACTCCATCGGCTGCGCCCCGCGCGCCGACCGCACCATCGACCTGCACGTCAGCAGAGTCGACGGCGGCCTGCTGAGCCCGCTATTAGTGGATCGGACAGCGCCGAACGACACCCTCCGCCTGGGCGCCCCCGCGGGCACCGCGGTCCTCCCGAAGCGCGCGGGGCAGCCGGTGACCTTCATCGCGGCGGGCACGGGCTGGGCGCCGATACGGGCCCTGCTGGAGGACATGGTCCGCCGCTGGACACCGACCACGGCCCGGCTCTTCCTGGTGACCCGCAGCCCGTCGCACCTCTACGACCCGGAGGCCGTCGACGCGCTGCGCAAGCACCACCCGTGGGTGGACGTCACGGTGATCACGCCGGAGCGCACGGAGCGCCAGGGCGCGACGGCCCGCCGCCTGGGGGCGGCGATGTCGGCGCACCGGGACTGGCCGAAGCACCGGGTGTACGTGTCGGGGCCGGCGCAGTTCATCGTGGACGTACGGGAGACGGTGCAGGGGTACGGAACGCCGCCGGAGCAGATCTCCTACGACCACGTACCGCCGCCGGAGCGCGGGGGGCGGGAGCCGGGGCACGCGTCGTGGTTCCTGCACCCGTCGCAGCCGCAATGGATCAACCCGGCGGACCGGTGAGGGCGGGCGGGTAGCCCGGGGGCATGTGCGGCTTCGCCACTGCCAAGGGTGGCGGCGGAGAGCCCCCGCCACCCGATCGCCCCGCCCGGGTGTCCCCGCTCCCCGACCGCGCCGAGGATGACCCCAGTGGGACACTCTCCGCAGGAGGCGCGTGTGACGGGCAGCGACGGCGAAGAAGACAGCGCCGCGGGCGACGAGGTCTACCAGCCCTACGCCTCCGGCGCGCCCGGCGAGTGGACGCAGGACGACGACAAGCTCCTGCCGCCCGAGGACACCCTCGACGGGGTCGTCGACCCCCTCGACGAGGGCTACTCCCCGCCCGAGAAACCCCGCGCCGTCGAGCACACCGGCGTCACCGCCGCCGAGCAGCGCCGCGGCGAGTCCCTGGACGAGCGCCTGGCCGAGGAGGTCCCGGATCCGCCCCTCCTCCCCGAGGACGACGGCCTCGGCGACGTCGCCGACACCGATGGCGAGCTGATCGACGACGAGGTCGGCGACCGCCGCGCCGGCCGCCTGGTCGCCCCGGACGAGGGGGCGCACGGGGACGAGGAGAAGGACATGGTCGCGACGGACGCGGGCATCAACGGCGCCGCGGCCTCGGCCGAGGAGGCCGCGGTCCACGTGGTGGACGAGGACGAGGCCCACTCCCCCGACGACACCCCCTGAGAACCTCCGCCGCCGGCCTCACTCCGGGTGGGTGACCAGTACCTCCACCCCGTCCGCCTGGAGGGCGTCCAGGTCGGCCGCCGGGATACCCGAGTCGACGATGACCAGGTCGAAGGCCGTCACCGGGGCGAGTTGGTACAGGCCGCGGCGGCGGAACTTGGTGTGGTCGACCAGGAGGATCTTGCGGGCGCACGCCTCCATCAGGGCGCGTTTGACCGCCACCGTCTCCTGCGACTGGTGGTAGCAGTGGCCGCGGGTGATCGCCGTCGTGGAGGCGAAGAGGGTGTCCGCGTACAGGCTGGTGACCGCGTCGACGGTGCGCAGGCCGAGGAAGGCGTCGTACGCGGGGTAGTACGTGCCGCCGAGGGAGATCAGCTCGATGCCGGGGCTGCCGGCGAGGACCTGGGTGACCGGGACGAAGTTCGTGATGACGGTCAGCGGGGCCTGCTGGGTGAGCAGGCGGGTCAGGGCCAGGGCCGTGGTGCTGTCGTCGATGATCACCGACTGGCCGGACTTGACCAGCGGGAGCGCGGCTTGCGCCAGGGCGTTCTTCTCGGCCGTCATCGCCTGGGTGCGGTGGCGTACGTCGCCGTGGAAGGCGGTCGAGGGCTGGGCGGTGGCGCCGCCGCGGACCTTGCGGAGCCAGCCTCTGCTCTGCAGGTGGTCGAGGTCCCGGCGGATGGTCATGGGGGTGACGCCGAGTTCGTCGGCCAACTGCTCGATGCGGACGAAGCCTTCGTCCACTACACGGCCTTTGATGCGGTCTCGTCGCTCACGCGGCTTTCGCCCGCTCATGTCCGCCGGCTGCCGGGTCTCTGCCCCCATGGCAACTCCTGTTCTCTTTCTGTGAAGTGAACATTCCCGTATCCGGACGCCAGGCACCGTTCAGGGCGGCGCGCGAAGCGGATGGCGACGCGACTGCCTGCGCTGTCAGAGCCCCCCACCGCATCGGTCATCGACTCGATGTTAACTGCCCCTGATAGAGCGAACACTCAAAGGGGTGCATTACCGAGGGCTGTTGTTCAGTTTCTGAGGCCCGTTGACATGAATGAAACATCCGAGTTTCGTGTGCGTCGCCTTCCAAGCACCCAGCGCCTCCGAGCGCCGGCGCCCCCGGCGCCCACGAGCCAGGACACGAGCAAGGAGTGGAACATGAGACGACTGGCCAGTTTTGCTCTCGCCGGCATCCTCGCCACCGGCGCACTGACGGCCTGCGCCGAGGAGCCCGGCAGTTCGGGTGACGACGGCAAGGGCGGCGGCACCGGGGCCGGGAAGGTCGCGTTCCTCATGCCCGACCTGGCCTCCACGCGCTACGAGCAGTACGACGCCCCGCTGTTCAAGAAGCGGATGGCCGAACTCTGCGACGAGTGCAAGGTCATCTACCAGAACGCCGACAGCGACGCCGCCCTCCAGCAGCAGCAGGCCAACTCCGCCATGGCGCAGGGCGCCAAGGTGATCGTCCTGGACCCGGTCGACTCCGAGTCCGCGGCGACCATCGTGCAGACCGCGCAGTCGCAGGGCGTCAAGGTCATCGCGTACGACCGGCCGATCCCGACCAAGCCCGCCGACTTCTACGTCTCGTTCGACAACGAGGCGATCGGCGAGTCCATCGGCCAGTCCCTCGTCGACCACCTCGACAAGGAGTCCGCCGAGGGCGGCATCCTCCAGGTCAACGGCTCGCCGACGGACGCCGCCGCCGGGCTGATCAAGAAGGGCATCCACAACGCCGTCGACGACAGCGGCTACAAGCTGCTCGCCGAGTACGACACCCCCGACTGGTCGCCGGAGAAGGCCCAGCAGTGGGTGAGCGGCCAGATCTCGCAGTACTCCGGCCGCATCGCCGGCGTGGTCGCCGCCAACGACGGCACCGGCGGCGGTTCGATCGCCGCGTTCAAGGCCGCCGAGGCCCCGGTCCCGCCGGTCACCGGCAACGACGCCGAGCTTGCGGCCGTTCAGCGGATCATCGCGGGCGACCAGTTCAACACCATCTCCAAGCCGATCAAGACCGTCGCCGAGGCCGCCGCCGAGGTCACGTACGACTTCATGCAGGGCAAGAAGCCCAAGGCCGACACCCAGCTCTTCGACACGCCGTCCCAGCTCTTCCAGCCGACCGTCGTGACGCAGGAGAACCTCAAGGAGGTCATCTTCGGCCCCGACGGCGTGCTCAAGACCGAGGACGTCTGCACCCGCACGTACGCCAAGGACTGCGAGAGCCTCGGGATCAGCTGACCGTACGCAGCCGCCGCACCCGGCGAACCCCGCACCCGGCGAAACGAAAGGAAAAGGGTCACGATGACAGCCCCCGCCGCCCCGGCCGCGCCCACCGTGCTGTCC
Organism: Streptomyces phytophilus; assembly: GCF_013870535.1. Lineage (GTDB taxonomy): Bacteria > Actinomycetota > Actinomycetes > Streptomycetales > Streptomycetaceae > Streptomyces > Streptomyces phytophilus. The sequence continues at coordinate 4,420 of NZ_JACBXC010000238.1, forward strand.
CTGCGCGGCGTCAGCAAGCAGTTCGGCGCCGTCGCCGCGCTCACCGGCATCGACCTCGACGTGGCCGCCGGCGAGGTGGTGGCCGTCGTCGGGGACAACGGCGCCGGCAAGTCCACGCTGGTGAAGATCCTGTCGGGGGTCTACACCCCCGACGGGGGCACCATCGCCTTCCACGACCGGGAGGTCTCACTCGGCTCCCCGGCGGACGCGCAGGCCATCGGCATCGCCACCGTCTTCCAGGACCTGGCGCTGTGCGAGAACCTCGACGTCAAGGCGAACCTCTTCCTCGGCCAGGAGCTACGGCCCTGGATGCTGGACGACGTCAGGATGGAGACCCGCTCCTGGGAGTTGCTGCGGGAGCTGTCGGCCCGTATCCCCACCCTGGACGTGCCGGTGGCCGCCCTCTCCGGCGGCCAGCGGCAGACGGTGGCGATCACCCGGGCGCTGCTGGGCAAGCCCGAGGTGATCCTCCTCGACGAGCCGACCGCCGCGCTCGGCGTGGCGCAGACGGCCGAGGTGCTGAACCTCATCGAGCGGTTGAAGGGCAACGGCCTCGGCGTCGTCATGGTCAGCCACAACATGGACGACGTCCGCGCCGTCGCCGACCGGGTGGCCGTGCTCCGGCTCGGCCGCAACAACGGCGTCTTCGACGCCCGCACCGTCACCTCGGAGCAGGTCGTCGCCGCGATCACCGGCGCTGTGGACAACGTGGTCGCGCAGCGTGCGGCCCGTAGAGCCGCGGCCGGCGAACCGGGGGCGGACGCGGCCCCGCGGAAAGAGAAGGAACTGCCGTGACATCCCTGGACACTCCGCTGGGCAAGGCCGCCGACCTGCAGGACGAGCGGCTGACGACGCCCCAGGGCATCGGCGACAGCGTGCGCGCCGCCGTCCGCCGCACCCGCGACGGCGACCTGGGCATGCTGCCCGTCGTCGCCGGCATCCTGGTCATCTGGACGATCTTCCAGGCGCTGAACCAGACCTTCCTGTCCAGCACCAACCTGGTGAACCTGACCTTCGAGATGGTGCCCCTCGGCGTCATCGCGCTGGGCATCGTCTGCGTGCTGCTGGTCGGCCAGATCGACCTGTCGGTCGGCTCGGTCAGCGGTGTCTCGGCCGCGGCCACGGCCGTCGTCATGGTCAAGCACGAGCAGCCGCTGGTGCTGGCCCTCGCGGTCGCGATCGCCGGCGGCTGCGCGATCGGCTGGCTCTACGGGCAGATACTGAACCGCTTCGGCGTGCCCAGCTTCGTCGTCACCCTGGGCGGGCTGCTGGCCTTCCTGGGTGTGCAGTTGTGGCTGCTGCGCGACCAGAACGCCATCAACATCCCGTTCGACTCGCCGCTGGTGAAGTTCGCGCAGGTGTGGTTCGTCCCCGAGGCGCTCGCCTACGTCTTCGCGGTCGCGGCGGCCGGCGGCTTCCTCGCCGTGGGCTGGGTACGGGCCCGCAGCCGGCGCCGCGCCGGGCTGTCGTCGGCGTCGATGCAGTGGCTCGGGCTGCAGGCGGGACTGCTGGCCGCGGCGCTGCTGTTCACGGTCTACTACCTCAACCGCACCCGCGGCGTCCCCTGGATGTTCATGCTCTTCGTCAGCCTGGTGCTGATGGTGCACTACGTCCTCACCAAGACGAAGTTCGGCCGGTCCCTGTACGCGGTGGGCGGCAACGCGGAGGCCGCCCGCCGGGCCGGCATCAACGTCCGCGGGGTCTACACCTCCGCGTTCGTCCTGTGCTCCGCGCTGGCGGCGACCGGCGGCGTGCTGGCCGCGGCGCGGCTGGCGGCGGCGAACCAGTCCACCGGCACCGCGGACGTCAACCTCAACGCCATCGCCGCCGCGGTCATCGGCGGCACCAGCCTCTTCGGCGGCCGCGGTTCGGCGTTCGCCGCGCTGCTCGGGGTGCTGGTCATCCAGTCGATCTCCAGCGGTCTGACGCTGCTCAACCTCGACTCCTCGTACCGCTTCATCATCACGGGCCTGGTGCTGCTCGTCGCCGTCGCCCTGGACTCCGCGGCCCGCCGGTCGCGGCAGGCACACGGAAGGGGCTGACGACATGGCGGCAGCGGACTCGACGGCGCTCGCGATCGACGCCGGCACCACCGTCGTCAAGGTCGTCGGCTACGGCCCGGACGGCGCGGAGCTGACGGTCGCCCGGCGCCCGACCCGGGTGACGCGGCCCCGGC
>NZ_JACBXC010000239.1 GCF_013870535.1 Streptomyces phytophilus
TGCGTAGGCCGGAGGTACGGGTGCGGCAGCTCAGCCACACCGTGTCGGGGTCGTCGGCGCCGGTGCGGACAGCGGTCAGGTGGCGCCCGGCGAACGAACGGTAGCGCTCGACACCGGAGTTGGTCACGGTGCCGTCGAGCGCCGCCTCGACCTCCAGCGTCCCCGACCACCCGAGCGGGGTCAGCGTGGTGCGCAGCGCCGCCAGGTGCGGCAGGCCCATGTGCACCAGGCGGGCCTCGGCCAGCTCGATCCGGCGCCCTTCCGGGTCGGTGAAGACCGCGCTGCGCTCCAGCACCCCGGTACGCAGCAGCAGGCGCAGCCGGTACGCGGCGGGGTCGGCGTCGGCGGTGGTCAGCCAGGGTCCGGGAGCGCCGGTGCGCGGGCGGGCGCGGAAGCGCAGCGGCAGCCAGTTCGGCAGGTTGACCATGTCCTCGTTGGCGACCTGGCGGCCGGCGACGGTGGAGGTGAGGCGGTTGTAGACGCCGGCGGCGTACGTGCCCGGGTAGTGGGTGTCGTCGGCGCCGGACTCGGGGGCGGCGCCACGCGTGGCGAAGTAGCCGTTGCCCAGCGTGCAGAGCGCCTCCCGCAGCCGTTCCTGCCGCGGGTCGCGGCCCTCGTAGGTCCAGGTCCACTCGTCGCTCACGGGCCGAGCAGCTCCGCCGGATCGCGGACCACCAGATGGGCGCCCGACCTCTTCAGGTCCGCGGCGCTCGACCCGGTGCCTGTCCGGTCCACCCCGACCACCAGGGCGAAGCCGCCGTCCCGGCCGGCTTCGACGCCGGCAAGGGCGTCCTCCACGACCGCGGTCTCCTCCGGTGCGGTCCGCAGCCGGCGGGCCGCTTCGAGGAAGAGGTCCGGCGCGGGCTTGCCCTTCAGGCCGAGGCGGGCGCTGTCGGCGCCGTCCACCAGGCAGGCGAAGTAGTCCCGTACGCCGGCGCGGAGCAGCAGGTCCCGGGCGTGCCGGGAGGCGGAGACGGCCGCGCACGGCACGTGGGCCCGGCGCAGCCGGTCCAGCAGGCGCACGGTACCCGGGTACGCCTCCACACCGTGCTCCGCGACGTGGGCGGTGAAGGCCGCGTCCTTGGCCGCGGCGACCGCCCCCACGCTGCCGGTGCCCGGGGGATCGTCGGGTCCGCCGGGTGGCAGGGCCGTCCTGCGGGCGGCGAGGAAGGCCGTCGCACCGTCGATGCGGGACTTGCCGTCGACGTACCTCCGGTAGTCCTCGACAGGGTCGAACGGTCCGCGCAGCGCCGGTTCCGCGGGCGGGTGGGCGCGCAGGGCGGCGTCGAAGGCGAGCTGCCAGGCGGCGGCGTGGACCCGGGCCGAGTCGGTGACGACGCCGTCGGTGTCGAACACCACGGCGTGCAGGCCGTGCAGCTGCGGCACCAGCCCGTCGCGGGGCGTGCCGACCGGTTCGCCGGGTGCGGTCGCGGCCATCGGCACCGCCTCCTCTCGTGCGTAACGTACGGCCGTCCGGGCACGTCGGCGGGGACCTGCGCGGGAGCGGCCGCGGGCGCCCGGCCAACGACACCCGGATGCCGTCGGGGCCGCGAGGCCGCGGCGGCAGGTGTGCCGGGGTGAGGAGCGCGCCACATGCGGGGCTCAACGCCGTTCCGTACGCGGCGGGCGGCGTCCCGGTCCGGGCCGGGCTGGAGGCACAGGACGACGCGGCCCAGGACGGACGAGACGGGCCGCGCTACTGCCCGCCCTCCGTGATGCGGCGTCCCGTGATACGCGTGGGGCGGATCGACACCCACATCTCCCGTTCGCCCCCGGCCCACGGCGACGCGTGGGCGCCCTCGGCCAGCCTCCGCACGGCGTCCGGTTCCGTGACCACCCGCGCGGATCCGACGACCAGCACGCTCCAGCCCTCGCCCGTGGCCTCGTCCAGGTGGTCGACCTCGAAGGCGACCTCCGATCCGACTGCCGCCGCCGGGACCGAGTCCGGCGCGGTCCGGTACGCGACCGCCTCGCCGACGACCTCGTAGTTGACGGGAACCACCGCCGGGCCCCGCGGTGTCGAGACCGCCACCCGCCCCACACCGGAGGCGGACAGCAGGCGGCGGCACTCGTCGGGCCCGAGTTCCCGCATCCGGGGGTGCAGGAGCGCCTGGCCCCGGCCGGGCGGCAGATCGACGTCGCCGCCGCGCAGAGCGACGGGGGTGGTGCCCAGCACACCGGCCAGCCGGGCGAGACAGGCCGCCGTCGGATCGGCCGCCTGTTCTTCGAGGTACGCCAGGTACTCGGGCGCCATTCCGGCGCGGTGTGCCGTCTCCTCCCTGGTCAGACCCCGGCTTCTGCGTTCCGTGGCCACGCGGCGGCCGATGTCGCCGGGATGGGGCGTCCTGCCGGCCGGGGTGGCAGGCGGCCGGGCGGACCCGGCCGCGTGCTCGTGCCGGTGGCCGGCGCCGCTGATGTGGGCGTCCGGCCCGGGGAAGACGAGGGTCACCTCGTCGGTGTCCGACCAGCGCACCTCGTAGGGAGGCGTGCCGTCCGGATGCCGGATCGTGACGATCTCGCCGTCGCGTCCGGCGGCGCCGATGGCGGGACTTTCGACGACGAGTCGGTCGCCGAGTTCAGCTCGCATGATCGCCACCGTTTCCTCGGAGTGCCGCCGCGGCCGGCGGCCGTGCTCCTCACATCCGGTCCGGGGAGGGCCAGCCGGCCCCCGGGCGAGCGCTCCGCCCGGAGGCGGTAGCCGCGTCGATGTCCTCGATGTCGTGCCGGGCGGTGTCCACCAGCTGCCGGCCCAGGTCGTCGAGCGCCCGGCCGGCCGCCAGCTCGTCACCGATCGTCGGCACGTCCGGGTCCGCGGGGTTCCGGTGCGCGTCCCCGTGCCCGGTGAACTGCGTGGTCCCGGTGTCGAGCACCACGCGCGCCTTCGTCGTCCCCTCCTCTTCGAAGAGGTGGAGGCCGACCTTCCATTTCACGGTGTGGTCCATGGTCCTTACTCCGCATCTCGGTGCGGAGCGCCGGCGCCGGCATGCGGTGCGCTCCGCCCGGAAGGCACCTTTTCCTCCACTGTGTAACGGCGCGCACACTCGATCACAGGGCCGAAGGTCCCTCCCGCCCGGCCGCTCGGCCCGCACCGGGAGCCCCCCTCGCCGATCCCGGCGAAGGGGTCCCGGTGGAGGAGCGGCACCGCCTCCCGGCGGGCCCGCCGGTCCCGTCAGCCCGGCGGCCGCCGGAGGTGTTCCTCCGCCAGCCGCTCGGCCATCGTCTGCTGGTCCCAGAGCTGTCCCGGGTCGTCGGGCATCGCCGCGTCGTACAGCTCCAGGCGGGCTTCGGTGGGCACCCGGCAGAGCCTTTCGCACGCCTCGGCCGTCTCGGTCACCTTCAGCCCGAGGGCGGTACGGGTCTCGGGCGGCAGGGACTTGCCGGTGCGGACGCCGCTGGCGTCGACCCCGGGCAGGCCGGTCAGCCACAGGGCCGCCGCCGCGCGGTCGAGGCCGGCGGCCTTGGCGAGGTGGGCCGCCGCGTCCGGGTCGAACGGCACCGGTTCGCGCCGCTCCAACTCGTCGGCCAGCGAGCGCAGCCGCTCGGCGGTGGCCCAGCCCCGCGCCACGGGGCGGATGTCGACGAAGCCCTCCGGCCGGGGCAGGTCGCCCCGCTGCAGGAACGCCTTGATCCGGTAGTTGCCGTCCGCCTTCGACCGGGCCCAGTCGCCGAAGTGCATGGCGATGTCCAGCGGCAGCTGCCTGCCCGCCGCGGTGGACCGGGCCGCCGGGGGTTCCTCGTCCCCGTCCTCGCCCGGGTCCAGCAGACCGCGGTGCAGCGCCGGATCCGCCAGGGGCGAGGACGCCCAGAAGCGCAGCAGTGCGATCACCGCCGCGCGGTGCCCGGCGGGGGTGACGGCGCTGGCCGCGCGGAGCCCGAGGCCGCCGATGCGGCCGGCCAGCTCCGTCCAGTCGTAGTGGCTCCCGTGGACGGTCCAGTGGGACACGGCCGTCTCCTCGTCGATCGAGCCGGCGAGGAACGCCGAGGCCAGCTCGATCTGCCGGACCGTCCCGCCGGTTCCCTCCGAGTAGTACGAGACCAGCCCGTCCAGGGCGCCGTCCAGGTCCGGCTCCGGTACCTCCAGCAGCCGGGGGGTCTGCCGGTCGAGCACTTTTAGCAGCCGGTCCCGGTGGCGTATCCGGCGGTCCGTCTCCTCGAAGAACCCCGTGAGGCCGTCCAGGAGCGCCGGGTGGGAGACCTCGGGCAGCAGGGAGCCGAAGGCTTTCCGCAGGGCCGCGGCGGAGGTGGCCGCCGCCGCCAGCAGGGCCCGTACGGTGTCCTCGGAGACCTCCCGCAGCGCCCGCGAGCCCGGCAGGTCACGGGGCGTCAGATGGTGCCAGAACGCCTTCGGCGGCATCCGCCTGGTGCCCGCGGCCATCGGGGACGAGTGGTTGACGATCCAGCTCTGGTCCATCATGTAGATCCGCCAGTGGGCGGCGCCGGTCTCCGGGTCGCGTGCGGTGACGTCGTAGCCGCCGTCCAGGAGCAGCCGCCGGTCCGAGCCGGGTACGTCGAGGAGTCCCCAGGGAACGGGGGGCCTGATCGACCAGCGGGCGTGCGGCAGGGATCCGGTCGCCGGGAGCGCGGTGCCGTGGACGCCGTCGATGCGGTGGTAGCGGACCTGTCCCGTCACGCGGTCGTAGGAGACCCGGAAGCCCAGGTGGGTCCCGTCGGTGCCGAGGGGCGAGGCGGCGGTGCCGGTGGCGACCGGGGCCAGCGACGAATGCTCGATCAGCCAGCCCTCGTCCGGGCCCAGCAGGGACGGGTCGAGGAACGCGGGCAGGCCGGGCTCGCCGAGCTGCTCGGTGGCAAGGTCGATCGGGCGCACCACCCGGGATTCCCTGTCCACGCCGGTGTACCACCAGTACGTGCGGCCGTCGTGGAACATGTGGCCCTCGGGACCGACGCGGCGCTCGCCCAGTACCAGGGGCCGGTGGCCGGTGAACCGCCGGGCGCGGGGCCCCAGGAACGTGTAGCCGGAGCGCGTCCTCTCGCCGTACCGCCACTTCCAGGAGGTCTCCTGTTCCCTGTGGATCTCGCCGGGCGCCCCCGACCAGTAGAGGCTCTGCTCCTGGTTGACGGCGTGGAAGACCTGGAACTCCCCCTCGGAGAACAGCGCCCGGACGTCGTAGTCGAACCGGGCGGCGCCCTTCGGCACCACGAACCGGTGCTCCGCGATGCGGCCGCCGGGGCCGATCGCGATGGCCTTGGCGCGGTCGTGCACGCTCAGGATGGGCCAGCTGGCCCGGCACCAGTTGTCCTTGCCCGTCAGCTCGGCGGCGGCCTCGTCCAGCGCGTCCCAGCCCAGTTCGTCGAAGATGCCCGCGCGGAGCGTCCTGGTCAGCGGAGTCACCAGGTCGATGGCGGCGAGCCGGCCGAGGAGGTCCGGCAGCTCCGCCACGGCCCGCCGGGACAGCGTGCCGTAGAGCCAGTCGAACGCGTCGAGGGCGCTCTGCAGGGTGCCGGACGTGGCGCAGTCCAGCCGGTCGTCGATGATCCCGCGCAGGAAGGGCCGCAGGGGTTCGATCGTCCATGCCCGCTTCCAGCGCTCGTCGTCCCACTTGTCCTCTAGGAGGGAGTGGACCAGCGGGACGGCGAACCGGTCGTCGGCGGTCAGCGCTTCGAGGTCGACGCGGTCGTGCTCCCACCAGTACCCGAGCAGCAGCTTCGGGTCGGGGTCCGGCACGGGGATGCCCGCCGCCAGGCAGCCGCCTACGACCGCGGCGTCGATGCGGTACTCCTTCGCGGTGCCGGTGCCGAGGCGCAGCGGGCCCTCCTCGGGGCCGATCCGGGCGGCCAGGCGGGGCAGCAGGTCCAGCAGCTCCCGGGGGGCCCTGGGCGGACGTTCGTCGAATCCGCGGTAGCGGCGGAGCATCGCGGTCAGCCACCGGCCGGTGTCGTCGCCGAGCAGGTCGAAGGCGCCCGCCTCGTCGAGGAAGGCGACCCACCAGGCGTCCATGTCCGAGTACGGGAGGTCGGCCAACTGCCGCACCAGCCGCAGCTTCACCGTGTCCGACGTGGCGACGGCGGCCAGCCAGGTCTTGCGCTGCGAGGTCCAGAAGCCGTCGGCGGCCCGCCAGAGCGCGGGGGCTTCGACGAGGGACTCCAACAGGGATCCGTGTTCGGCCGCGACGTCGAGGCCGGCGGCCCTGGCCAGTCCGGTGAACTGCTTGAGCATGTCGGGCCAGGGCGGGAGGCCGCCGAGCGTACGGCGCACCGCCAGCTCCCGCAGTTCCTCGTACGCGCCCGCGGGGTCGCCCCCGCGCTTGCCGAGGTCCGCGACGTAGCTCTTGATGTCCTTGACCGAGAGCGCCCCGGCGAGGGCGAACTCCAGGAACACCGCGCGCTGTCTGGCCGGGTCGACGGCCGGCAGGTGCCGGTCCGCCTGGCGTGCCCGGCCGAACATCATCGCGGCCTGCCGGTGGCGGCCGGCGGCGGCGAACGCCCGGCCGACCTGTTCCCAGTAGGCCGGGAGGTGGTTGTCCGGCAGCGTCGCGGCGAGCTGCCCGTACAGGTCGAGC
>NZ_JACBXC010000024.1 GCF_013870535.1 Streptomyces phytophilus
AACCACACACGAACTACGCTGAACAAAACGCGGTACAGAAGGCCGAACTCACAGACGTTGGCCGGGTGCGGAACTGCCACCACCACGCGGCGACATGAAGCGACACAGCGGGTGATGGTCGACACCTGCACGACCAGACCAATGCGCACCCGACCACACGGTTACGAGACAACCTTTAGCTGGTGCCAGGTCGTGGTGACTTCGTACCGCATGTGCCCGCCTCCTTTCAGAACTTGAGGAGGTCGCGGGGAACCTCAGGGCCCTCGTCCGGATCGACCGTGGAAAGTCGGTGGCCGTTCAACAGCGCAGTGGAGCCGTCGTCGTGGAAGACGCTATACCAGCCGTCGAAATACTCGCCGTTCGGGTCAGCGACTCCTGTCCGCTGGAACTGCTCCGGTTCGACTACGCCCCATTTCCGGTCGTAGTAGTTGAAGACCCGGAGACCCGCCCTGATCTCGACCCCGTCATAGGTGTGAGTCTTGTCGCTCTGATCCTTCACTTGTCCTCCTTGGCCGGGCTACCAGCCGGTTCCTCTCCGGCCGCGTATTCGTACTCGTACATCCGCAGGACGCGACCTGTACTGAGCCCGAACATGAAACCGCGCCACATCGGGATTCCGTGACGATCCTCGACCTGCCATGAGCGCAGGTAAAAGCCGTTCATGAAGTCTTCTCGCATGGCGGCTTTGCACTGCTCGCGGGTCAACGCTCGGGGGACCCATCCAGGACCGCCGGGCACGTACTGGAAGACCCAGTCCGTTCGCTCGAACTCGGGCAACTCGTACCACTCACCCTTGCCGGCCCGGGCCGCGTAGTCCCAGCCCAGGTTTCGGAGCGAGCCGTCATCGCTCGCTTCGACCCTGAGTTCCGGGTACGACTTCCACACCCAACGTGACAGACGGTCGTTCCAGACCCAGCCGCGACCGGGGGCCTAATGTTGCGATCTGCGTGCACTCACCCTCCTTGAGATTGTGACGGATTGCTCCTGGATCCCTGCCAACTAGACAGTCGGCCGGTAAAAGTTCACGGATTGATCTCGAACTCGCTTCGCTCAGGGTTGTAAACCGAGCGTTCTGCGTACGCGATCAACAGCTCGCGCGATTCTGCCGTGAAGTAGTCCGGGTCGATCGGCCAGACCTCGTGTACGGGGAAGGAGTCGTCCCGCACATCCCCGGGCCCGAGAATGAAGTACGAGCGGACCAGCCCGCCCGGCTTTACCACCCACAGCACCAGGCGTGCAGGCTCGCGCCGGTCGGAGGCCAGCAGGCCCGGGTTGCTGTAGTTCCCAGTCTGGCTCTTGGTCTCGATGACCTGTTCGACCCATAGTCCCGGAAGTAGTTCGGCCGTGGTGAGCGGCCGGTGGGCGTGCTGGAGGTTCTGCAGCACTCTCGCCATGTTCGCTCTGCAGTCCCGCTCAGGCGTGGGTCGGTCGGCCCGCTCACTCCGGGGAACCTCGGGCCGGCTGTCCGGCTTACTCTCGCCGTAGACGTAACGCTTGATCGGCGGGAGCTGCTCGGCCAGATGAGACTTCCGTCCCAGGGACCTGGTGCCGCGGGGAACCGTGCCCTTTCGGGACTCGCGCCTGTAAACACTGTCTCGTCGGAGATACTTCATTTCGCAGTGCCCCCTTCTCGGATAAAGTCAGCGACCTCCTCACGGTGGCGTGGCAGCCTTATGGAGGCGCACAACGGTTGTTGTGCGCCTCCGATGGCTTTCGTATGAATACGGCCGCGCAGAAGGCCCGATCGTCGATTCCTGCGCTGACTTCTCGCTCGACTTCGACCACCGGGCCTCAACCACAGACGGGGCTGCCCACGGCGACATCCCCGCCACATGCGCGGCGATGAGAAGGAGTCGCCATCTGCCGCAAGACCAACCGTCCGGGCACAGCAGCCGACGGGCTACCCCGCGCGCCGCCGGGTCACTGGCGGGAAGAATGCGAGGTCGTCCACGCCACCAACCCGGCGATATCCTCCGGAGCGAAGTCTTTCTCCTGCTCGGGGCCATCGGCCAGCGGCTCGCCCTCGGTGTCGAGGCCGTAGACGCCCACCCACCAGCCGGTCAGATCCTGCGGGTTCTCTGGAAGCGGCGGATCTGTGTCGGTGATACGGATCTCGCGGTCGCCCCTGCGGGCTAGGATCATCGCCGCACCCATGGCAGCGCCTTCCAGGCGTGCCTGGATTCCGGCCGCACGTAGCGCGGCGATCAAAGTGTCGTAACGGTCCTGTGAGTTCATGACTAGCAGTCTCCCTCCGTCGTCGCAGCAAATGGGATCCCCAGGCACACAGTGGTCGCGACCGGCGCGGAGCTTCCCCGTAAGGACGTACCAGCCTCGGAATCGGCAGGGGGTAGTTCAGTCCAACTCGTCGGCGATAGCGGCGGCCTGTTCCGGGGTGAAGCCGGTCGGCTCCGCCGCCACGATCATTTCCTCGCCTCGCGAGAAGTCTGTGATCTTCGACTCCTCACCCACGTACCGACCGTCGTGGCCATAGCGGGTGCACCCCGCGTCCCGCAGTTCTTTGACGGCCCAGTCCGCCGGCGTGAGCCACCGTGGCTCCTCGTACGTCAGTCGCTCGACCTTCACACGGCCCCGGCCCTCCCGGCTCGGCAGTCACGGTTCTCCCTGTAGGTCCAAAGGACCCGGAGAAGGTGGCGGGAAGTCTGAAGCAATCCGGAACCTCCTCCCTGGTGTCGTGGCAGAGATGGGGAGGCGCACGGCGGTGGCCGAGCGTACCCAACGCCTTTCACATGAATACGGCCGTGCAGAAGGCCCGATCGTCGATTTCAGTGCTGACTTCTCGCTCGACTTCGACCGCCGGGCCTCAACCGCTGACGGGGCGGCTCACGGCGACACTCCCGACACATTCGCGGTGTTGAGGAGGAGTCGCCATTGGTCGCAGGACCAAGCGGCAGGGAGGTTCATGATCTTCTCTCCCTGTAGATCCAGAAAGCCCGCCTCCCGTGGGGATGGATGGCGGGCCGGTCAGGAACGGCAGGGTCAGATCGTGATCTTGGTGTCGGTCGTGATGTCGTAGATCGCTGGGATCCGTCGCAGTCGGGCCAGTTCCACGGCCCGCTCCCGGTCGCTCACGAACTGCACCGGTTCGATGTGCAGGTGCGCGCCGCAGCTGACGCCACCGATCGCGGTTGCGTCCGGGTACATGATCACCATCTGCTGGATGGCGCCGGCGAAGATGTCGAACGGCACGTCGAGCGGCAGCGCCCACATGCGGGGCGTCGCCTGCACCGCGTATCCGCTGTCGGCCGTGTCCTCGAACCACAATGAGAACTGGCCGCGCACCATCACGTCGTCGTACGCCTCCACCAGGGCGCTTATCGTCTCTTCCATGATCTTCTCTCCCTGTAGATCCAAGGAACCGTCCGCCCCGGGGATGGGGCGGACGGTCGGCCTGAAGCGGCGGAGTCAAGGCATGGTCGTCTGGGTGACCTCTCGCGTAACCGTCCACTTGTGGAACCGTGTGTGTCCGATCACCGCGGTGTGCTGGGTGTCCCACGTCGCCCGCGAGCTGTCGGAGTCGTCCGCGTTGACCAGGGGGCCGGCCTCTGTGCATTCGCGGCACTCGAACGCCACGAGGGTGATGTGGCGCTTTTCGGGAGCCAGCTCGTAGAAAGCCCGCGCGATAACCTCGTTAGTGATCATGATTTTCTCCCTGTAGATCCAACAGGGCACCCGTACGCGACAGGTGCCCGATGGGTCGGCAGGAGTCAGAGGCAGACGTGCGCGCTCACGCGCCCTCAATCCACGGCTGGCATTCCGCCGGCCGCGTCGATCGCCTGTGATGCGTTGATCGCGTCGTCCTCGCTGACGCCGAAGAAGACGACCGTCGGGGCGGACCCAGCCAGAAGGCCAGCGACCTCCTCACGGTGGCATGGCAACCTCGTAGAGGAGCACAACGGCTACTGTGCACCTCCACTGCCTTTCGTATGAATACGGCCGCGCAGAAGGCCCGATCGTCGATTCCTGCGCTGACTTCTCGCTCGACTTCGACCACCGGGCCTCAACCACAGACGGGGCTGCCCACAGCGACATCCCCGCCGCATTCGCGGCGTTGAGAAAGGGTCCATTCTCTCTCGTCTCGTTCTTGGGGCAGCGCCCGCGCGGGACGTCCTCACCGCGCGGGCACGCCGGCTCACCACTTGCTCATCTGCCAGACCACGAAGCCGAGCCACGCCGACCGCGACGGCACCGTCGCGTCCGGCAGGGTCACTCCCGACCCGCGATCCCACGGAGGCGGGCCAGGACTTCGGTGTCCTTCGCGTAGAACAGCTCGTCGGCTTCCTCGTCGGACAGCCCGAGGGCCACGCGACCCACGCTCTTGATCGAAAAGACGGCGTCGCCCTTCTCGGCCGTCTCCTCTGCCGTCACGGTCCAGCCCGAAAGGAACGCCGCCCATCCGGCCGCGCACATGGCGGTACCGCAGAGGTCGTCGCCGAGCCTCACACGCTCGCCCGGCGCGAGGGTCGTCCAGACGCCCATGTAGAAGCTCCCGGGGTCCCTCTCGACCGCGTCCAGCACCGCCCCCGCCACCTCGGCCGGGGTCTTCGGAATCTTCGTCAGGCTTACGCCCATATCTCCTCCCTTGATCGTCCAGGGCCCGCGGCGGCCATCGGCCGTCGCGGACCCTGGACGATCAGGGGGGATTGGCGATGTGACGCAGGACCGCAAGCGCGGCGCCCGCGGGGTAGTCGGAGGCGAACAGGACGGCAGCCCGAGCACGGTTCAGCCCGAGCGCCAGGCGGCCGGCCTCGCGCACGTACAGGCGCACGCCGTCCTGTTCCGCGTACGACCTGCCCTCGGTGTCGTCGTACACGAGCGTCCAGCCCGCTGCGTGCGCGGCCCACCCGGCGACGCACATCGTGGTGTTGCTGACGTCGTCGCCCGGCTGGATCGCGTCGCCCTGCGACGAGAACCAGGCGCTCATGTCCAAGCCGTCCGGGTTGGTCTCGACGACTTCGAGCACTGCCGCTGCGACCTCGGTCGGCGTGCTCGGGATCTTCGCCAGACTCATGCTCACGATGTCGCCCCCCGGCGCCGCTCGATCAGCCGGCGCCATGCCTGCGTGAGCGGGGCGTAGATGGTTTCAACCTCGTCGTCCTCGTCGGCCGCGATCAGTTCGTCGGCTCGCTCGTCGTGCTCGTGTTCGGGCAGGACGAAGCCGCGTTCCTGCGCGTCCTCGTCGCTCTGCCCGAGCTTGGTCTGGGCGATGTAGTAGGCCGAGCCGACCGCCTGTGCCGCCACGCAGAGGCTGTCTGCGGCCACGTCCAACGTGTCCAGGTCGATCCTGTCGACCCACCCGGGCACCTTCTCGTCCAGGAACACAGCCCCACGCTCGACGCGCTCCCGGTAGTCCTCCGCCGTCTTCATCTCTCCTCCATCTCTCCCTGACGTACGGAGCCCCCGCCGGCCGGGGAGAGTTCGGCCAGCGGGGGCGGATTGACTCCCCGCAGGCAGGGGAAACCAACGGACCTGCCCACGGGGGAAGTGCCTGCGGTCGGATTCGAACCGACGACCTCACGGCATATAAGACCGGTGCTCTACCGCTGAGCTACGCAGGCGATGACGGGATCGCGGTTCCCGCCGGACCGTCACGGGGGACGTCGGCGTCGCGGTGATACGGCGAGGCGGCGTGGCGTTGCCCCGGGGCAGAGGTCGCGCGCTCAGGTCGACACGACCTGCCGCACGCAGCAGTGCGTACCCTGCCGCCGCAGTAGTTGGGGCCGTCATGGGGCGGCGCGGGTCCGGAACACGGCGCGGGCCGTTGTCGTCGTGCCAAGTGCGTCGGCTCGTGTCCGGTGATCCTCGGGGCGTGCCTTCTCCTCACACCGGCGGCTCGAAGAACACCCGCCCGCCGACCGTGACCGCGTTCAGGGCGCCGCGGGTACCGGTCCCGGCCAAGCGCTCTGTGTGCACGACCCAGGTGATCGCCTGAGTGGTGCTCGGCGGCTCGCCCAGCCGGCGGGCTGCCTCCCGGTATGCGTCGGCGAGCAACCGGTAGCGGGGCGGGTGGGTCAGGCCCCGGTCGCCGGAGCCGTTCACCTGGCCCACGGCGATGTCGTGCGCATGCCGGTCGATGACGACCGCCTCCGGGTCGTCGGGATCGGCGATGGCGGCGAAGAAGTTGCCCGTTTTCAGGTGCATCGGCAGCACCTGTGCGGGGTCTTCGCCGGACAGGATGCGGGCCGCCTTGCCGAGAGCGTCCTTGAAACTCCCCGACGGCTTTCCGGTACGCACGGCCCGGACCGCCAGACGCACGTTGTCGGCCCACCGCTTGTTGGCGCTGAGGGCGGCCAGGACGCCCGCGCCCACGCGCGTGTTCCCATCCCCTATGAGTTCGGCCAGGTCATGTGCGGTGCGATACCAGGTTCGGCCCCGCACTTCCTGCTCAGCGGTGGCGCTGTTCCGCACCTGCATGATGTTCTGTACGTATCTCTCGCGTGAGCCCTCACCGGCCTGCGCAGAGATCATGGCGCACTCTCCCTTTTGCTGCGTCATGGCGCGGACCCGGGGCGGCATCCCCGGGCCCGCGCACCAAATTGATGATGTTGATCACTCGTCCGTGTCGCCCCCACCGGCCACAACGCGACCGTCCGCGAACTCCACGGGGAACCGGAAGCATCACTTCCGAGCGAGGTCCTGGTTTCGTGTCCGCCGCATCACGCAGGGAAGGTCTTCACTCGCGGCAGGTGCGGACTGCGGACCTGACACGTGCCCGAGACGTCATCGGTTGACGGCGTGTTGGGGGACCTTTCAGTCCCCCGGGAGGGGCACCTTTCATTCCTGCCTTATGCGTCCACTACCTCGGCGTGCTGGACCCATTGGGCGGGGATATCCTCCACCAGCTCGCCGCCGTCCGTCCGCACGGAGATCTTGGAGCCGATACCGATGATTCGACCGGCGACCCGTCGGCCTTCTGCGCCCCCTTCGCGCACACGGACATGCACACGTTCATTCGGGTAGATGCCACGCTGCATGGCGCGGAGTGTCTTGATCGTGTATGTCATGTCTCCTCTCCTGTAGATCCGGAAAGCCCGCCCTCGGGAGAGAGCGGGCAATCCGGGTTGGCAGCCTCAGTTGTTGCGCTTCTGCGGGAGCCTGAGTACGCGCACCGTGTTCCGGGTGATCGACCACCGGTAGTACCGGCTGTGACTGGTCTCTGTTTCGTGCTGCGCGTCCCATGCGACCGTCACGGTCGCGTGTTTCTCGTCCGTGCGGATCCACGGACTGACCAAGCCGCAGATGCGGCACTCAAACGAGACGAACTGCACCTTCGGTGCGTTCGGGTCGATGTCCTCTTGCAGGAACTTGTTGATGTCCTTGCCCGCGACCACGATCAGTACCGTCCCTTGATCATGGCGTTCAGCTCGGACTTGATGCGGCGCGCGGTCTCGCCTCGCCACGTCTGCGCGTTGGCCAGGAAGTACCGGACGATGCCGGCGGCAGGTTCCGCGCCGTGGTCGTCCGTGACCGCGGACAGCTTGGCCATCGCGGTCAGGTAGGGCACTGCTCCGAAGTAGGGCCGCGTCCAATCACTGCTGATCTCCGCGGCTATCTCGGACAGCGCACGCGCCTGCCCCTCGGGCATGGTGGTGATCTCGCTCATGCGCTCTCCCTGTCGCACGTGGTGAGCACGTCTCCCCGAGCGGCATCCCGGGGGGACGTGTGGACCTCCTGTAGATCCAGAAGGCTCCACACCGTCCGGTGCGGAGCGATCTGGTTCGGCAGGATCAAGCGGCCCTGGTGATCAACTCCCGGTCCATGGCGTCGATCTTGGCGAGAACGCGGGCCACGGCCGCCGGGTCGTACGGGTACTCCGGATCGGAGGCAGGGCCTTCCAGCGGCCGGAGGGCCTCACCGCAATCGGCGGCCACGCACAACTCGGGCATGTACATGGGTGACCAGAGCGATCCGATGTTGTGGTGCGCCGTGTCGGGGAAGGTGTTCTCGAAGTCGTCCAGGCCGCGGTATGCCGCGAGCATGGTCGTCACCCGCGCGTCGGGGCGGTGTTGGAAGACTGCTCGGAGCACGTCCCGGTGCGCGTGCCAGCACGCCCACCGGCCGTGGCGCCCGCGGGCCGAGGTGCGTGCGCCCGCACTGCGGCTGTCGGCCACGCTCAGCCGGGCGGTGATCCGGTTCCGGCCGGACCAGCGTGCGCCGTCGTGGACGATGACGTTGCCCCCGTATCGCTCTCGCGAGACACGGGCGGTGATGTCGTAGAAGTCAGGCAGGCTGACTCCGGTCAGATACATGCGCTCTCCCTTTCGCATGCCGCGGCACGGCCCGCGGGGCGGCATCCCCGGGGGCCGTGCGAAGGTGGTTGTTGATCAGGCTTCGACCGCAGCCCTGCCGGACGGCCGGACCTCAGCGGCCGGCGTGCAGCGCAAGCCGCATGCAGCCGCCCGTAACGGCGGAGGCGATCTCTTCAAGCAGCGCGAGAGCGCTGTCCGCGAAGTCGAGTTTCGCGTCCTTGAACAACTCGTACTCCTTCACGGTCATCTCGCCTGTGTCACCCTCCGGGTACTCGGCGAGCACCGTTTGCGCCCTACGGGCCAGTTCCTCGAACCGGACAGAGTCCATGATCACTCACCGCCAACGTGCACTCGGCGGTAGTGCAGGTCGCCCTCCTCGTCGCCCTCCGCGTGTGCGTCCAGCCACACGGAGGCAAGGTCGGCCGCGCCCAGCGATTCGAGCATCTCGGCGAGTACGTCGATCTCGACGCAGTTCATGGCGCGGGCGAGGTCGTCCGCAACCTCTCCGGTGAACGTGCTGACGAAGTCCGTCGCCACTCGGCTGTCGATCACCTTGCCCACGATCACTCACCCTCGATGCCGAGGGTGGCCGCGATGGACATGTAGAGCGACAGTGCGTCGTTCTGCTCGTCCTCGGTGAGCGGCGTCGCGAACGCGCTCGCGGAACTCAGGCTCTTGATCAGTGTGATCATGACGTTCGGATCAAGTTCCAGCGGGAACTTGACCGGCAGCGACATGATCATGGCTGTCGTCATCTCGTCGGACGCCAGCGCGTAGACCCTGCTCATGCGCTCTCCCTTCGCAATGTCGTGATCGCGCTCTCGAAGCGGCATCTCCGAAGGCGCGTGGATCCCGTAGATCCAAGAGACCGCCCCTGCTGCCGGGCAGCGGGGGCGGCGACTTGGGCCGACGAGATCAGCCCCACAGCGTCACGGCCGCGATGAGCACGGCCGTGAGCGCGACGAAGCCGATGAACATGCCAGCGATCGCTACGTTCGCCTTGTCCGCAGAGGTCATGCCGACGTCTCCCTTCTGATCACAGCGGGCCCGGGGCGGCATCCCCGGGCCCGTGCGAGTGTGGATGTATCAGGCGAGCCCGAACTGCAGGTCACCAGCCAGTTCGGGCAGGTAGATCTGTCCCTGCGTGTCGCGCCACGCCTTCATGCCCCCGGTGCGGTGCGGGTGGAACGGTCCCCACTGCGTGTGGGGCACGCGCAGGAACTCGCGCGCTTCGTGCTCCTCGATCTTGAGGATCGCGTCGATGATGCGGCGGTAGAGCACGACGTCGCTCAGGACGTCCGCGACCATGATCGCGAACTCCGCTCGGTTGTTGATCTGCTCGGGGTACCCGTGCTCCGCCTGGTCCCTGTTGGAGTTGCGGGCCGGGTAGTCGACACGGACCTTGA
Organism: Streptomyces phytophilus; assembly: GCF_013870535.1. Lineage (GTDB taxonomy): Bacteria > Actinomycetota > Actinomycetes > Streptomycetales > Streptomycetaceae > Streptomyces > Streptomyces phytophilus. The sequence goes on from NZ_JACBXC010000024.1 coordinate 9,674, forward strand.
TCGTCCCTTCGAACCTGTTGCTGTGGTCGGCCGCGGTGAAGGTCCAACCCGGCTTGTAGATCAAGCCCTGCACCAGCGTGATCGCAGTTTCGATGAGCATGATCAGCTCTCCCTTTCTGATCATTGCCTTGCACCCTGCAAGGTCAACCCGACGCCCGGGAGCGGGCGCCGTATTGACCCGGCGGGGTCACAGCCGTATCTCCTCCTTGCGGTCCAGATCGAAGATCGCTTGCTGACTGCGCAGACGTCCAAGCCGCTCAGCCTCCCAGCGGTCCGAGTGGATCTCGACGGGGTCGAGGTACAGAAGATCGCCGTCCACCCATGCCCCTACCGCCGGGGAGGTCAGGTACCGGGCGTGAAGATTCTCCAACGCTGCCGCGAAACGGCCGAACGGAACGTCACCCGGCATCACGTGCTGCCGCGGCGTGGTGGACACGACGTAGCCGGACGTCACGGGCGCCAAAGACCCGTCCGCGCCGTACGACACGGTGAACCCACCGTTGAGGAAGATCTCGTCATAAAGCGAGATCAGGTCAACCGTGCTGAGCATTGCGGAACTCATGATCAGCTCTCCCTTTCTGATCACGGCCCTGCGACTGCAAGACCAAAGCAACGCACGGGCAAACACCCGTGCGTTCCCTGTGATCCGGCAGGCTTATGCTCCGCGCAGACTAGCGATGCCCTCTCCCTCGCACGCGGGGCATTCGCACGTCAACGTGTGAAGTTCACGCGGAAAGTACGCCGCGCGCGGCGCCCACGGGGCGTGATAAGCCTCCGAGGCGAAATGCACGATCACCATTTCTTCCCCGAATTCTTCCGTTACGCGCGCCCGTTGGGTGAATGGGGAGCGCGCAGGTTGAGACGAACCGCGCCCGGTCGGTACGGAGTAGTACGGTCGGACGTGGACCAACCTCCCCAGGATGTCCCCGGGTTTGTCATCACGGTGCACTGTGGGTTTGTGCAGGTTGACCTTCATGATCAGCTCTCCCCTCTGATCTTGACCTTGCACGCGGAAAGCCACGAAGCATCCGGCGCTTCATGCTGTGCTGTTTTCCGCTCTCACCTGAATACGGCGGCAGGAAAGCTCCGATCGTCGAACACGACGAAATCTCTTCAAGATCTTCTCCCCGCCGTACAGACGCACAAAAGGTATTTCGCGATAGCGCGGCGATGCGCAAGGGGGATGCGCCCTCCCTCCTGCGTAAGGAGGGTGCATCCCACGTAGACCCGCCCTGTCAAGCGTGCTGGGTGTGCTCTACCTCCGGCACCTCGAACGTTTCCGGGAAGTACCTCCGGGCGTCCTCGGCGCACGCGAAGTCGTTCCAGCCGTTCGCGTAGACCTGGAATGTTGCGGGTAGCTCACACCAGTTGCAAGCAGCCTTGACCAGGTTCACTATCCGGGTAGTGGCGCTCATGATCAGCTCTCCCTTTCCGGTCAGCGATTACTGACGCGGCCGAGAGGGTGGGGGCGCAGACAAGGCCCGTGCTCCCGGCCGCCGCATTTCTGGCCCGTCTCGAACGGGCAGGACTCCGACACGCCGCTACCTCGGCCCGTTTACACGAGCAGAAAATATCGGCGCTGTCGCAGAAATAGGGGAGATCAGTCCGTGTGCATTTCAGTAATCGGCGTCTACTTACACCCTCACCTGAATACGGCACCGGGATGTGCTCGATCGTCGAACACGGCGAAATCTTTTCAAGATTTTCTCTCCGCCGTATCGGCACACGAAAGGTCATCCGGATGAGCACATTCGTCCGAAGCGATGATGTGCCCTCTCTAGCACGTCGCCACGTTCATGCCGCAGGCGTGCACTGGCAGCGTGCCTGGCGTTACTCGGCGTACAGCGCAGCAATCGCCGCGCCCTTGTCCCTGCCGACGGGCCGCGGCCCGTCGGCAAAGTCCAGGTACCACACCCCGTTGCCTTCCAAAGTGGCCAATCCCAGGATGCGTACGCCGTTGTTGATCTCGGTGCGGATGTTGTCCCAGACTGTTTCCGGGTCCGAGAGCTTGTCCGGGTCGGGGATATAGAGGAGCGCTACCTCATCGTCCTTGACCACAAGTCTCGTGTTTTCCCTGTCTGTCACAGTGTCTCCCTGACTGTCTCGCTAGAGGCATTGCGCACTGTGCGCCAGTTGTGTGCGCCTAGTGCCGCTGTGGCTCTCTCACTTGAATACGGCGGAGGAAGACACCCGATCGTCGAAGGTGCGTGATGATTTTTTCTCAGGGGTGTTTCGGGCATGGCGCGGGGGTCGAGTCTCCCAGACTCGACCCCCGGGGAGTTGTACGGCTATCGTCCGCGCGCGGACTCGTACACCATGTCATCACGCACGGAGTCCAACGCTGCGCGCAGTTCCCGGTATTCTCGGCGCGCGGCATCACGGGTGCGACGCACCTTGTACCGGGAGTCCCGCCGTCCGCCGTGGATGGCCTGAGCGGTTCGGCTGAGGACTCCGGCGCGGTTCAGGTCGCTCGCGTTGCTGGCGAGCTTCAACATCACGCCGAGGGTGGGGAAGTCGCCGCCGTCCCCCCATGCCGCGCGGAAGATCGTTTCGTTCTGGCCGGACAGATAGGGAGTCACGGCCAGGGAGGTCAAGGTGTCCGCGTGCGGCATGCCGCGAATCATCTGCGCCCCGGGGATGGTGTCGATTTCGTCCGGTGCCACGTCCAGCCGGTATCCGTTCCGGCGAGCCGCGTCCTTTACCGCCCAGCGCTTCACGGTGGTACGGGTGACGACGATCACTCCCCCATCCCGACGCACGTATTGCCACGCGGAAACATCGCGGCTGTCGACCCAGTGTGCAGCCGGATCACAAGTAGCGATGATCTTGCCCAGTCGTTTGGCGTAGATCATGACAGCGTCTTGCGTGACGTCGTCGCTGACGTCGTCGGTGCCGTACAGCGCGCGCCCACTCGGCGCGGCTGTCGCGCTGCCGTCCATGCGCTTACGCGAACGGCTGGAGTCCACTACGCGGCAGTAGCGTCGCGCCAAATCGTGAAGATCACGGAAGTCGTCGGCGCTCACGCGCGCCATGTCGTCGGGGGTGATATCCCAGATCCCGACATTTTCCCTCTTTGTGTTCGCGGAATTCTGGTCCGCCATGCGTCCGCTCCATCCATTCTCGGCGCCGCTCTTTGCGTAACGCCTCGACATCTCTATTTCTACCGCATTCGCACGCGAACGAAACACCCACGCGACAAAGAATTCCAAGATTCTTTCCCGTGATCACGATAAGAGAAATGCCGGACCACGGAGAACGCAGGGAGGGAAATCACCGCGCCCGCAGGGAGCGCAAGACGAAAAGGGGAAAGCCGCAAGAAAACACCCCCGCGGAGGCCAAAAGCAAAACCCAGCTCCGCATCTGATCAATAGAAACAAGTGTAATTACATACCGAATTCACTCACCCTCGCTGCCGCGCAGAACTATTTTTCACATACGTGATGCATGCGAGTCGGATGCCACATCGGTACCGGACAAGCAGCCTGTGACGTGCGACAAGACGCCGCGAGAGGGGTACCGATCTGAGAGGTACACGGATCGGTACACGGACTGGGCCAGGGATCGGTACCCGGATCCCACCGAGGGCGACTCGACGTGTAACGCATGCAGGCCGCCGGCCGTATTCGGCAACCAGTCGGCCATGGGCCCACTTTCCTGCTCGCCTTTTCGAGTACAAGAAGTTTCACCCGAGTCGGCATCCGCAGTTCCTCATCCCGACCTCGCCAGATGTAGTTTCCTACTCCCAGTCCACAAGGTAACATCGTGAGGGCAGGCAGGGCGGCTGGAAATTTCTATCGGCGGTCACCAGGGCGCCTGGCGTCAGATTTTTGCGCTGCGTCGATAACTGCTCTGGTTTCGGCGCTGGGCTGCTCATCGATTTCTGCCAGGGCGGATTCCAGTAGCGCGCGGGTACGTGGGATTTCGTCTTGTTGGCCGAGGCGTGCTTGCTGTCGAGCGATATCGCGGTAGACGGCCTCGTTGTAGGGATCGAGTCGGCGGGCGGTCTCCAGGAAGTGCAGCGCGCCGGCGGGGTCGGAGTTGCGGAGTGCGCGTATGTGGGAGCTGTAGGCGCTGAGGATCTCGCGGCGGAGTGCTTCACGTGGAGCTTCGAGCCATGGGCCGACGAGGTCGACGGCAAGGTCGCCTTCGTACAGCTCGCTGATACGGCACAGAATCGTCTGCTGCTGCGTTGTGGTGCTGGTGGAGAAGGTGTCGAGTTCATCTTGGACGTTCCACAGGTCTGTCCAGACCTTCTCACCGTTGAGACGGTAGTGGCCGTCATCGTGTTCGACGACGTCCGTCAGGAAAGGGTCCGAGACGAGGAGTGCCCGGCGAATCTGGCTGACGGTGGCGTGGAAGGCGTTGTGGGGCCGACGGGTCTCCGGCCACAGCGCCGCGCAGATCGTGTCGCGGTGCGCGCCGTGCCGGTGCAGGGCGAGGAAGGCGACCAGTTCGCGGTGGCGGGGAGAGAGGGAGATCTCCCCGGCGGTGTCCGGGCCTTGACGGCTGAGACGGATCCGGCCGCAGACGCGAAGGCGGAGTACCTGGCGGGGAGCCGCAGGCTGAGCGGCTCGGGCCGGGCTGCGTTTCGGTTCCCCGGGCGTCGCTGTGCGAGGGGGTGGATGCAGGGGTGGCTGTTCGCCGGTGGCCGTGGGGTGAGGAGCCTGACTGGTGTCCGGCCCGGCGGCCGGGATGCTCGCCGAGGAGGGCGCGGGGGTGGCTGCTGGCGGCGAGGCCGGAACGGGTGCCGTGAGGAGCAGAGGTTCGCGAAGGAGGTCGAGGAGGTCGTGTGCGTCGTCCTCGGGGAGGGTGAACAGGCGTGCCCCGGTGGCCAGCGAGCTGGGGGCGGTGGGGCTGGTGGCGGCGATGGTGCCGTCGTCGCGGACGCGGAGAGTGGTGCCCGGCTGCCAGGGGCCGAGCAGGATGCCGGCCAGGCCCAGGCTGGTGCCGTTGTCGAGGACGGCTTGCAGGCGGCGGGTGGCGTGCGGGTGAGGGCTCGTCAGGAGCACCAGTTCGCTTTGGCCTGCGGCGGTGCCGGTTCGGCTGCGGGTGAGCAGTTCCTGCTCCATCACGTCCAAGGCGGCGTCGATGTCCTCGGTGATGCGCAGCCGCGGCGGGTGCGGCGGGCGGGCGGCGTCGGAGCCGAAAAGGGCGGTGGCGTCCTGGGCGGGGATCAGGACGTGGAGCGGGGTGGCGTGGGGGCGGTGGTGGTCGGCGAGCAGGGTGGTCAGCAGGGCGCGGGCGGCGCCGTGAGCGCCCGGGCCCGTCAGTCCCAGGCCGTGTGTGCGGGCGAGGGCGATAGCGAAGGTGCGGCCGTCGCGGATGCCGGCGGCCGGCGTGGTGCCGGTCGTGGCCGGGAAGAGCGTGCGGGCGCGTTCGCGTAGGGCGGCTTCCGGGGCGGCGGGAGCCGGTGGGAAGACCGGCTCCTGGGTGCCGGGGGCGGGTTCCTGGTCGAGTTGGTGTTCTTGGTCGTGGGCGAGGCGCAGGGCGCGCACGATGGGTGCCATGGTCGGCTCGTCGCGGTTGCGCGCGCCGGGGCGGTGGTGGATGCGGCGGCGGATGCGGATGGTGCACCAGGCGGCGGTGATGAGGGCTGCCAGGCCCAGGCCGACGAACGCTCCAGTCTCGGTGGAAAGGCCCCCCGGATCCGGCCCGTTTGGTGGTGCTGCTGGTGGAGGGTCCGGCCGGTCGGGAGTCGGCAGCGGGATCTGCTGCGGTGGGGCGGGGGCAGGTCGGCTCGGCCGGGGGGTGGGCCTTGTCTGTTCGGGAGGTGGGTCGGGGCGCGGCGACGGTGTGCGCTCGCGCGGGTCGTGCGGGCTGGGATCGTGGCTAGGCCGTTTGGTGTCGTCGTCGGGCGGGGCGTTGTCCGGCAGGCGAAGGGTCCAGCCGGGTCGGATCAGGCTGGGGCTGGTCAGAGCGCGGCCGTCGGGCTGTTCGCGGCCTTCGTTGAGGCGCCAGATCTCCGCCCAGCGGGTGCCGTCGCCGAGCGCACGTTCGGCGATGCGCCACAGGCTGTCGTAGACACCCCCCTGGGGTGGGCGCACCGTCACCGTGCGGTGCTGGTGATCGCGCTGGCGGTGCTCGGCAGCGAGCGTGAGTGCCGGTATGGCGCCGGAGTTGACGGCGGCGGTGGGGACCTTCGCCCCGGGGCTGGCGGCTTCGAGGTGGACCGCCGGCGCGGCGGCGGTGGGCCGCGGGCCAGGGGTGAGGGGGCCGAGAGTGAGCATGCCGACGAGGGCGGCGGCCAAGGCGTGGCTCGGGCTGCGGGGCCCCGGATGAGCCGGCCGCGGCCATCTGGTGATCGCCGCGATGGTGCTGTGGGCGACGTCGAAGGAGAACACGGCCCAGGTCGGCCACAGCACGCAGGCCAGAATGTCGAGCACGTGCGAGGTGGTCAGCTCGGTGGTCAGGAAGCCGGTGACCTCCCGACGGGTGGGCAGGTCGTGGGGCAGAGGCCAGCCGACGAAGTGGACCAGGCCGAGCGGAGTGCCGATCAGCAGTGCGGCCAGGAGCAGCGCGGCCAGCGCGATGCGCAGCAGCCGTCCGGCAAGGCACAGCAGCCCTCGCCCCCGCCGGGGGATGTCCAGCGGGTACGGGTCCGGGCGAGGTGATGGCACGGCGGGTGGTCCTTCAGCTCGGCGGCGGGAGGCCGGGCTCGGGTTCGGCGCTGCCGGAAGCGGTGACGCTCACCTCGTTGACGCCGACGAGGGTGAGAAGGCGGGTGGGCTGGGCGTCGGTGACCGTGACGGTGACGCTCTCTGCGGTCGCGGTGACGGTGCCGGTGGCGCCGGCGGCCTGGAGGTAGTCGGCGGCCAGGCGGCGTGCGTGGTCCGCGTCCAGGCGTACGGTGCCGTGGGCGCGGTAGGCGGCCAGGTCGACCGCCTGTGCGCCGGCCCGGGCGGCTTCTTGTGCCTGACCGAGTGCGGTGATCTTGGCTGCCAGGGCGAGTCCGCCGTCGAGGATGAGACCGCCGAAGGCCATCAGGCTGACGATCAGGGTGACGACGATGACGGTGATCTGTCCGCGGTCGTCCTGGCGTCGCCCGGTGAGCAACTGCCGCCGGGAGCACGGGTGTCGCGGGGTTGGCCGGGGTGCTCTGCCCATGGTGGGTTACCTGCCTTCGGTGGCGGAGGCCGGGGTGAAGCGGTACCGGTCGACGGGGGCGGTGAAGTCGGCGTCCAGGTCGGTGGTGCCGGGCAGCGGGAGCAGCGTGAGGTCGTGAAGGCCGACGGTGCAGGTCAGGGCGACGGTCATCGCCGAGCCGGGCTGCAGGTCGCCGGAGACCGTAAGGGTGCGGGACTGGCAGCTGATGCCGGCCTGGGCGAGTGCCGTTGCGGCGGTGGCCTCGGCGGCCTGGTGGGCGGCGGCGAGGGTGCGCTGTTGGCTGGCGGCCCGGGCCGCTTGGTGGGCGACGTCGTCGATGCGCATGCGCGCGTTGGAGCCGCGTTCGCTGTAGACGATGAAGAACAGCACCAGGACGAGCACCGGGAGCATCAAGACCAGTTCCACCGAGGCCGATCCCCGCTGCGCGCGCACGGCGGTCTTCCGGGCGCCCGCCGGGCGGGCCGGGCAGGAGCGGGCGGTCGGTACGGGGGTGGGGGTCACGGCAGCGCCCTGGGTTCTTCGACCGGGCCGGCGGCCTCGGCATGGACCGGGAGCTTCAGCAGAGGCACCACGGACAGGGTGCCGCCCTCGATGCGGACGACGGCTTGCTCGTCGTCGCGGGTGATGCTCACCTCGACACCGCGCAGCGGGCCTGGGCCGAGCTGGCCCAGCACCTGCTGGGCCGTCTGCCGGCCGTCTGGGATGCTGCCGTCTCGTACGCGGGTGGCGGCCAGCGCATCGGCTGCGGTGGCCTGAGCGATGTGGGTGGCGTATGCCCACATGGCCACCTGGGCGAGGACGAGCACCACCAGCATGAGCACGGGGGTGATGATGACGACTTCGGCGACGGCGGCGCCGCGATCACCGCGTGCTCCTCGCCGGCGCCGGCCGGACTGGCGGGACCCCATGGTGGAGGGGTGCCGCTAGCCGGTGAAGGTGATGCTGCGGGCCGCGGCGACGATCTCGTCGCGGAAGATTCCTCCCACGGTCAGGCCGATGGCGGCCATCAGGCCGGTGAGGATGGTGGCCTCCGCGCTGTACCCGAGATCGTTTCCACGGATGCTGCCGAGAACTTCGGCAAGGTGGGTGCGTAGGGCGGTGAGCCTGCGCATGATCAGTTCCCCTCTCGGTGGTCGTTACAAGCTGTTTGTCACGTGACTCATGGCGGCGTAGAGGATGAACAGCACGAACCCGAAGGCCATCAGGGCGGTGGGGAAGGCCATGCGTTCGGTGGCGGTGGTGGCGGCGACTTCGGCTTCGGCGCCGCTGCGAGAGCGCATGGCGGCGGCTTTCGCGGCCAGCGAGGCACGTACTTTCGCGCCTTCGCTGCCGGCCAGCGACAGCGAGGCGGCAAGTTCCGACAACTCCCGCACGGCCAGGTCCTCGCCGAGCTGGGCGAGGGCCTGCCAGGGGGCGGTGCGGGTGGCCTGCGCGGTGTTCAGGGCGCGGCGCAGTTGCCCGAAGGCCCAGCCCTGGCCGACGGTGGCGGCGTCGTACAGGGCGCCGGTGGCCCCCGCGCCGCCGGACAGCAGGATGTGGACCAGGTCCAGGTAGGCGCTCAGCGCGTGGCGCAGCGCCTTTCGGCGGCGGGCGGCTTCGGCCCGGGTGGACAGGTCGGGGGCGAGGAAGCCGCCGATGCCCAGGGCCAGGCCGGCGCCGGTGGAGGTGATCCACCCGTTGGGTGACCCGGCGGCCGTCAGGGCGGATTCGGCCGCCAGGGGCAACAGGAGACCGGCCACGGCGAGAGCAGCCTTCTCGGCCAGGTGAACGTCGCCCGTGCGGCCGGTGATGGCCAGATCGCGGCGAGTACGCGCGCGCGGCAGGCCGGCCGCGCGCAGCGGGCCGACGAGCGGCCGACCCAGCCGTGCGGCCCACCCTTGCGGGACTTCGTGGGTGGAGGTGGCCGGCTCCGGCATGGGCGTCTGAGGGCCCGGGGCGCGTACGGCGGCGACCAGCTCGGCCAATGCGGGCCGAGGCGGGACCAGCCAGACCAACAGCGCCCACAGGCCCACTCCGGCTCCGGCGGCCACGACGGGCAGGGCGGTCAGCGGGCTCATCGCGTCGTCTCCGACCCGGCGGGTTCGGCCAGGAACCGTTCGGGCTCGTCGAAGCGGGACAGCCGCGCCAGCCAGACCAGGGCGGCGGCGAAGACGGCGCCGACGACCACGAGCATGCCCTGCCCGGTGGCGGTGTCGTACGGGCTGAGGAACGCGCGGTTGAAGATCAGGAGCGCAACGAGGAAACCTGCGGTGGTGCCGGTCACGATCCGCACCGTGGTGCGGATGCGGGCGCGGCCTGCCTGGATCCGCTGCCGCATCTCGACCTGCTCGCGGGCGGTCGTGGCCAGCGCCCCGAGCCGGCCGCCGAGCTGGCGCGCCTGCTGTTCGGAGGACAGGATGAGCGCGCTGATGACCAAGTCGGCTGTCGGGTCGCCGAGTTCGGCGGCCAGGCGCCGCAGCGCCGGCGCCAGCCGCTCGCCGTCGGCGAGCCGGTCGGCCAGCGCCACGATGTGAGGGCGGATAGCCTCCGGTGCGGTCTTGGCGGTGGCGGTGATGGTCTGCTCCAGCCCGGCTCCGGCGGCCAGGGTGTCGCGGAGCATCTCCGTCCAGGCGGCCAGCGCATCGAGGCGTTCGGTGGTGTGCTGCGCGGTCGCGGTGGCGGCCAGGAGCCGCGGCAGATTCCAGACTCCGGCCACGGCGAGTACCGCGCCGATGACCCA
>NZ_JACBXC010000240.1 GCF_013870535.1 Streptomyces phytophilus
ACCCGAACGCCCAGGACGACCGCAGCGACAGCGCCTGGCTCGTCACCGGCGTCACCGGCAGCGCGGAGATGGGCCGCCTCCTCATGTCCGGCGACCGCGCCCCCGACCTGACCCTCACCAACCTCCCCCTCAGCGCGCTGGGCGCGCGTGGGCGGTGCCCCCTGGCGGCACATCGGTGATCCCCGCCTCCGAACGCGGCCACGTCGGCTACGTCCGCTGGGTCACCCAGCACACCGGCATCGACGTCGACCACGTCAACGACCTCGGCTGGACCGCGCTCCTCGAAGCGGTGATCCTCGGCGACGGCGGCAAGGACCACCAGGAGATCGTCGCCCTCCTCCTCGCCGCCGACGCGGACCCGGACATCGCCGACAAGGACGGCGTGACGCCGCTCCAGCACGCGAACAACCGCGGCTTCACGGAGATCGCCGCACTGCTGGAACGCGCCTGACCGATGACTTTCGCCGCTGACCCGAGTCGATGATTGACGGCAGGGAAATCGGCACAGAAAGGACATCCCATGGGACATCCAGTGGTGCACTTCGAGGTCATCGGACGTGACCCCGCGAAGCTCCGGACCTACTACGGCGAACTGTTCGGATGGGAGTTCGGAGTCGGCGACGCGGCCACCGAGGCCGTGTCCCAGCCCGGCAACTACGGCTTCGTGGACGGAAGCACGACGGACGGCGGGATCAACGGCGGCGTAGGAGGCGGCGAGGGCTACGAAGGACGCGTCCTGTTCTACGTCGGAGTCCCGGACGTGGAAGCGGCCCTCCGGAAGGCCGAGAGCCTGGGCGGCACCCGCCTGATGGGCCCCGAGGGCACACCCGGAACCCTGGTGGTCGGCCGGTTCACCGACCCCGAGGGCAACGTGATCGGCGTAGCCGGCCCGGAGTAGCCGCCGGGGTCCCCCGTCGACCCGTCGACGGGGGGACCCCGGCGGGGAGGGGGGGGAGGGCCTGGACAGCCCGGCCCCGGACGAATAGACAGGACCCACGAAGCCGCCGCCGCAGGGGGACGTACGTGAATGACGACCAACCCACGACCCTGTGCCCGCACGACGGCGCCCCCAGACCGCGGAGCCACCGCTACCCGCAGGCGCTGTGCAACGCCTGCGGGGACCGGTCGACCGACCTGGCAGGCCGCCCGATCGAGATGTACAACGTCAGCATGAGCGGCGGCTTCAAGGCGCTCCACGCCGACGACGGCACGCAATGCGACCAGGTCACGGCCGACGGCCAGGTACTCATCGACGGCGTCCGCTACCGCGCGGGCGAGGCGTACATGGGCGGCATCGTCGTCCAGCCCAAGGACAGCCCTCACCGCTGATCCGACGCCCTCTCGATCGCGTCGAAGATGTCCGCGTCCGTCTCCTGCTGCCACACGGGAAGCTCGGACCAGTCCGCCACGTAGCCCGGTTTCGGGTCCTCGATGCGGTGATGGATCTGCGCGATCCAGCAGGTGGCGACGAAACGCCCGCGCTGCTCCCTGCTCAACCGGCTCGTGCCGCCGCCGGAGAGCCGCACGAACTCCCGCACCTGCCGACACACGGCCGCCGCGGACTCCCGCTCCCAGCCCGGGGTCTCCTCCCACGGCGTGACGTACCCGGCTTTCGGCTCTCCGGGAAAATGCTTCCTGACACCCGCGATCCACGCCTCACGAAAGACACGGCCTGCCTCGACGTCCACGGATCTCCTTTACGTCCCGGGGAACTCGGCTCACTGTTCCTGAACCAGCGGAATGATCTGGGAAAGCAACCCGGGGGTCACGGCGATGGTCTCGCCCGAGTCGATGTCGTGCGCGCTCCCGGACGCGGACACGACGCGCGCACCGGCTTCGCGCGCAATCACGACGCCCGCCGAGGTGTCCCAGGGATTGTTGGACAGGATGACGCACGCGTCGGTCTTCCCCTCCGCAACCCACACCAGGTCCAGAGCCGCGGTTCCCCACATACGAACCCGCTGAACCCGCCCCGCGAGCCGCTCGGTGACCGCCAGCCGCCGCTCGTTGCGCACACGCGCGTCGGCACCGACGGCGTAGTCCCCGAGGGACACGATGGCCGCGCCCAAGTCGCTTGTACCGCTCGCGCGGATCCTTCGTGATCCGCAGTACGCACCACCGCCTTCGACGGCGTGGTACCGGGCGCCCATGAACGGCAGGTCGACGACACCGAGCACGCAGCGCTTGCCGTCGAAGAGCCCCAGAGAGACACAGCAGAGCGGAATGCCGCGAACAAAGTTTGCGGTACCGTCAACCGGATCCAGTGCCCACATGAACCGCCCCTCCCGCGGGGACTTCCCTTCCTCCTCACCCAGGAAGGCGATGTCCGGGGTCTGACCGGCCAGATGGTCACGCACCGACGCCTCGACGGCGAAATCGACCTCCGACGCCATGTCGCGGTCACCTTTGGCGGTGATCTCGCCGGGGCCGCGGCCGACGATGATGGACTTCGCGAGTTCAGCAGCGCCGTCGGCGACTTGGAGTAGATCGGCAAGGCCGGTCATAGAAGTTCCGCTCGATCCCAGAGTGAGGTGAAGATCTGCTCGTACGCATGGAAAAGCTCACCGCCGTGCACCCTGCGCTCGACCAGGAATGTCGGAGAATCTACACCGCGAGCCTGCGGCAGGTAAGGCTGGATCACCCCGGTCGCGTCATCGATGAGGGTGATGTTGAACCTGAGGGTTTCGTTCGAAACGCCGATCTCGACCCGATCGCGTTTCCCTGTCTCCAGAAGTGAACGCACGCGCTCCTTCGCGATCTTCAGGTTGATCTCGGTGAGGCCGGCAAGGAACCCGGTGTCGTACCCTTCCTCGCGTTCGCGGACCTTCATCGCCTCGCTGCCCGGATCCAGGAAAAGTAATTGAAATCGTGTGCCGGACTCGATCAAGCGGCCAATCTGTGCGTCCGGATAGTGCTGAATGAGGAGATTGAGGGAGAGTCCGCTTGCTCGAACGAGCGAGGCGTTTTCAATCATTTCGTAAAGCGGTACCTCGGACAGGAGTTGTGATCGGGACATGTAGACGCCTGTCAGGTCAAGGTGTCGATTTCCCTGGCCGGGAAGCTGCCGATGGTTGTCTGACGCTCTTTCACGATAAGGAGCGAAAAGTTCGTCGACCGTCCAGCCGGGGAACATGAGCTCAAGGACCCTGCAAGAGTCAGTGCGAGGCTTTCCGCTCCGGAGATCTCCCTTTAGCCACCGGTAGAACTGGGCATGCCCAGGGTGGCTGCCGCTCAGTCTTCTGTCAATCTCTTTCGCAACCTTCTCCCATTCCTGGCAGAAGCCCGCGTAGCTGAGGTGGCGCTGCTGGATCAGAGCCCTGATGGCCAGCACTTCTTCGCCCATGGGCTGCCTCGTTCCTGGCCGCTCGGGGCTCCTCACGATACTCCGGATGAGACCGGGAAGATACATGAAGATACCGAAAAGAGTGAAGGAGGGATGCGGGCGGTATCGAAATGCGACCAGTGGTAATGCCACTGTGCGGCATGTCCACAGCAGTCGAACCGAGCACCAGCTTTGAGGCGATGGCAGATGCCGAGTAGGGCGACCGATCAGGCGGGCATTCCTGACGTGCACGTGATGAAGTGGCAGTGGCGTCGCCATCCCAGGTGCGTGGGGCTCGCACGGGCCCAGTTGCGCAAGGCCCTGGCCGGGTGGGGGATGGCCGGGATCGAGGAGTCGGCCGTGCTTGTGGTGTCGGAGTTGGTGACGAATGCCGTCGTACATGCCCGTGTGCCGCCGGGGCGGGAGATCCAGACCCGCTTCGTGCGGCAGGACCGCGGGGTGCGCATCGAGGTGCACGACGCCTCCAGCGTGTGGCCCGTGCGGCGGATGCCGAGTGAGTCCGGGGGGTACGGGCTGCTCGTGGTCGAGGCGTTGGCTTCCCGGTGGGGCGTGGCCGAGCGGGAGGGGGTCGGCAAAGCGGTGTGGGCTGTGGTCGCCGATCCGGGTGGTAACGCCTCCGGGGAGGCGGGCGCGGAACCCTTCGCGTGGCGGTGAGCCCCATCCGGTGCTCCGGGCCGTCGTGCGCGGAGCACCGGGGCGGAGGGGCTTCATACCCGGCCGCGGCTGAGTTCCAGGAGGGTCATGGCCAGGGTTGTGCCCGGGCGGCCCAGGTGGTCGCGGTAGCGGGCGAGGATCTCCATTTCGCGGGAGAGGTTCACGCGGCGGCCGCCGGAGGCGATGCGGGCCTGCTGGATGCGCGCCGAGACCGCCATCCGTTCCTCGACCAGCGCGATGATCCGGGCGTCGAGGTCGTCGATCCGTTCGCGGGCGCCGGTGATCTCCGTCGCCGCCTCGTCGGTGCGGGCGCCGGTCCGGCCGGTCGTGCCGTCCGTCGACTGGGTTGCGTTCATTCGTCGCTCCTGGGGTACGGCCCCGGAGCCCGCCGCCCGGCGGCGGCAAACGCAGCGCGCCCCGGGCCTGCCGGCCCGGGGCGCCTGGGAAGTCGCTTGTCAGCTCAAGCGCACGACCATGGCAGCCGGACGGGCCGGTTGCCATAGGTAAAGAGGAAGCTCTGCGTGCGCATGGCCGCCAGTATTCACCCGGGGCCCGCGGTGGACAAAGACGGCCCGCATGGTGAGACGCCGCAGCCGATAGACTCGGCGGTATCTCCTCCTCCCACCGCCGGAAGGCCGCAGCAGTGACCTCAGCGACCCCCGACACCGTTCTCGTCGTGGACTTCGGTGCCCAGTACGCCCAGCTCATCGCGCGCCGCGTGCGCGAGGCCCGGATCTACAGCGAGATCGTGCCCTGCACCATGCCGGTGCCGGAGATCCTGGCGAAGAACCCCAAGGCGATCATCCTCTCCGGCGGCCCCTCCTCGGTCTACGCGGAGAACGCCCCCGGCATCGACCCGGCGATCTTCGCCGCCGGCGTGCCCGTCTTCGGCATGTGCTACGGCTTCCAGCTCATGGCCCAGGCCCTCGGCGGCACGGTCGACAACACCGGAAGCCGCGAGTACGGGCGTACGCGGCTGAGCGTCTCCCGCCCCGACTCGACCCTCTTCGAGGGCACCCCCGAGCGGCAGGACGTGTGGATGTCCCACGGCGACGCCTGCTCGGCCGCCCCCGAGGGCTTCACGGTCACCGCGTCGACCGAGGGCGTGCCCGTCGCCGCGTTCGAGGACGACGCGCGGAAGCTCTACGGCGTGCAGCACCACCCGGAGGTCATGCACTCCACCCACGGCCAGCTCGTCCTGGAGCACTTCCTCTACCGCGGCGCCGGCCTCGCCCCCGTCTGGACGACCGCGAACGTCGTGGAGGAGTCCGTCGCCGCCGTCCGCGCGCAGGTCGGCAACGCGCAGGCGATCTGCGCGCTGTCCGGCGGGGTGGACTCGGCGGTCGCCGCCGCGCTCGTCCAGCGGGCCATCGGGGACCGCCTCACCTGCGTGTACGTCGACCACGGCCTGATGCGCAAGGGCGAGTCCGAGCAGGTCGAGAAGGACTTCGTGGCCGCGACCGGCGTGCAGCTCAAGGTCGTCGACGCGGCGGAGCGGTTCCTCACCGCGCTGGCAGGGGTGTCCGACCCCGAGGAGAAGCGGAAGATCATCGGCCGGGAGTTCATCCGGGTCTTCGAGCAGGCGCAGGCCGAGATCGTGGCCGCGGCGGGGAGGTCCGGGGCGTCGGTGCGGTTCCTCGTCCAGGGCACGCTCTACCCGGACGTCGTGGAGTCCGGCGGCGGTACGGGCACCGCGAACATCAAGTCCCACCACAACGTCGGCGGGCTGCCCGAGGACCTGGACTTCGAGCTGGTCGAGCCGCTGCGGCGGCTGTTCAAGGACGAGGTCCGGATGGTCGGCAAGGAGCTGGGGCTGCCCGAGGCGATGGTCCAGCGCCAGCCGTTCCCCGGTCCCGGGCTCGGCATCCGCATCGTCGGCGAGGTCACGAAGGACCGGCTCGACCTGCTGCGCGAGGCCGACGCCATCGCCCGCGAGGAGCTGACGGCGGCCGGGCTCGACCGCGACATCTGGCAGTGCCCGGTGGTGCTACTCGCGGATGTACGGTCGGTGGGTGTGCAGGGCGACGGGCGCACCTACGGGCACCCGGTGGTGCTGCGGCCGGTGTCGTCGGAGGACGCGATGACGGCGGACTGGTCGCGGCTTCCGTACGAGGTGCTGGCGCGGATCTCGACGCGGATCACGAACGAGGTGCCGGACGTCAACCGCGTGGTTCTCGACGTCACGTCGAAGCCGCCGGGGACGATCGAGTGGGAGTGAGCGGCCCGGCGACTCCGGCGGGCTGCCGGTAGGGCAGAATTCGCTCTCATCACGTGTACGGCTTGCGGTCAAGGGGGCACCAGGTGGCGGTGGAATCGGGGGGCGACGACACGGCCACGGGAGCCGCGGATGCGCCTGCGGACGCGCCTGCGGCGGGCGCCGCGGGCGGTACGGGGTCCGGTGCCGCGGGCGTCCGGCCCGGCAGCGGTAGTAGCGGTA
>NZ_JACBXC010000241.1 GCF_013870535.1 Streptomyces phytophilus
GCGGCTACGGAACCGCCGCCAGGCTGCGGGGAAGCGAGCGGACCCGATGCCGCACAGTCAACTCGCCACCCCCTGCCACCGGGAGGGCGCACACGCCACGACTGCGGGCGCGCACTTCACACCCCGTGTGAAAGGCCCTCGGTTACGCTGGCGAACACCCTGCTCGCAGGAGGGCACATGGAGCCCAACACCCTGCTCGACGCGGCACTCGACGAAGCCGGGATCTCCCACGCCGGGCTCGCCGCGCACGTCAACCGGGCCGGCGCCGCCCGCGGACTGCGGCTGCGCTACGAGCACACCGCCGTGGCCCGCTGGCTCAAGGGCCAGCGGCCACGCGGCCAGGTGCCCGACCTCATCTGCGAGGTGCTCGCCGACCGCCTCGACCGCCCGGTCACGCTGGACGACATCGGCTTCGTCGCCGTCGGCGGCCCCTCGGCCGCCGCGCCGCTCGCCCGCTTCGTCGAGCGCGCCACCGCGCTGTGGCGCTCCGACGAGCAGCAGCACCCGCACGTCGTCGGCGCCCGCGCGCTCACCGGCACCCCCGCCGTCATCCCGGTGTGGGAGTGGGAGAACCCGCCGGAGGACGGGGACGTCTCCCGTACGGGCCCGGTGCACGTCAGCGAGGCCGACGTCACCACCCTGCAGGCCGCCCGCGCCCACTACGAGCAGATGTACCGCAAGGCCGGCGGCATGGCGACCCGCGCCCGCGTCGTGCGCTTCCTCAACTCCGAGGCGGCGCCGCTGCTGCGCGGCTCGTACGGCGACGACCTCGGCCGCCGGCTGCACCGGGCCACCGGCGGCCTCGTCGCGGTCGCGGGCATCTGCGCGTACGACTCGGACGCCCTCGGCCTCTCGCAGCGCTACTTCCACCAGGCGCTGCGGCTGGCCAAGGCGAGCGGGGACCGCGGCTTCGGCGCGTACGTCATCGCCATGCTCGTCAACCAGTCGCTGTTCCTCAGGGAGTACCGCCAGGCGGTGGCGTTCGCGGAGGCCGCGCTGCGGGCCGCGGACGAGGACGTCAGCCCCGCCCTGGCGGCCGATCTGTACGCGATGCAGGCCAAGGCGTACGCCTTCCTCGGCGACCGCTCGGGCGCCCTGGCCTGCATCCGCCGCGCCGAGTCCGCCGCCGGGCGGATCAGCGCACGCCGGGAGCCGGCCGAGACGGACTACGTCCAGCCGGGTCTGGTCAACGTGCAGGTCGCCGAGGCGCTCTTACGCATCGGCGACCTGCGCGCCGCCCGCGAACAGGCGGCGACCGCCGTGCACCGGCCCGCACACGACCGGGGGCGGGTGCACCGGCTGGCGATTCTGAGCCACGTCGAACTGCGTCAGGGGGACGCCGAGGAGGCGGCGCAGGCGGCGCTGGAAATGGCAAGGGCGGCCAGAGGGATGGAGTCGCAGCGGCTGCGGGACAGGTTGCGCGCGGTCCGTCGCCATCTGACCGAGACCGGCGGAGGGGGGACCGCCGAGGCGGCAGAGCTGATCGACGCAGCGTTGCGCGTTCCGCTCTGAGGCGGGGGCCGTCACCGCCACTGGACGGCGACAAGGGGGATGACGTGCGATGGAGGAATCTCAGGGAGCACACCGTGTACGAAAACCGCTGGTTCCGCGTCAACCTGGCCGACGTGGAACTCCCGGACGGGCGCCACCTTGACCACTACCTGATCCGCCTGCGACCCGTCGCCGTGGCGACCGCGGTCAACGAGGCGAACGAGGTGCTGCTGCTGTGGCGGCACCGTTTCATCACCGACGTCTACGGATGGGAGCTGGCCGCCGGGGTGGTGGAGGACGGGGAGGACCCCGCTGCCGCCGCCGCCCGCGAGATGGAGGAGGAGACCGGCTGGCGGCCCGGCCCGCTCACGCACCTGATGACCGTCGAGCCGTCCAACGGCCTGACGGACGCCCGCCACCTCATGTACTACGCCACGGAGGCGGTGCAGATCGGCGACCCCGAGGACGACTTCGAGTCCGACAGACGCGAGTGGGTGCCCCTGAAGGGGGTGCCCGACATGGTCGGCCGCGGGGAGGTGCCCGCGGCGAACATGGCCGCGGCGCTGCTGATGCTCCATCACCTCCGCCTCGGCGCCTGACGCGTCCGCGCCCGGCGGCCGGCCCCGCCTCTGCGGGACCGGCCGCCGGTGCTCGATGCCCGGGTGCGCCGCTCAGCGCCCCAGGGCCTGCCATAACGCCATCACCATCGCCGCCGCGCCGGTCAGTGCGGCGATCGACGGCAGTGGCCAGCGCGAGTGCTCCAGCGAGGTGACGCGCGCCGTCAGCTCGTCGATATCGCGCTCCATCTGCTGACTGCGCTGCGACAGCAGTGCGAGCCGCCCGTCGATGCGGGCCAGGCCCACGTCGAGGGAGCGCCTGATCTCGGCGAGCTCGGACACGACCGCACTCGTGTCGGGTTCGGTGGCCACGGTCTGCTCTCCTTTGTCCCGTCCGTGCCCCCGCGTCCACCTCCATGGAAGCGCTACCAGGGGGGCGCACGGCAGCGTGTGCAGAGTGCATGTGCACGTGCAGCGGGCGCGCCCCGTGTGAATAGCTCACGCAGAGTGACGGCCGCGGGCGTACGAACCGGCGCGCGACCCCCGCCCAGCGCGCCGGGAAGCAGCGGCGGACCGCCCGCGTACTCCGCCGGGAGCAGGCCGGGTGCCGCTGGCCGTACGACGACCCGGACCCCCTCCGAGCGGGACTCTCGATGGTGTCAGCACCACGGAAACCATCGAGGAGTTGAGAACGATGAACACCCTGGCGCACTGGAACGACGGCGGACCCGGCCCGTGGATCCTGCTCTTCCCACTCATGTGGGCGCTGGTCCTCGGCGGCCTGTTCTTCTTCGTCCGCCGCGTCGTGCGGCGCGGCCGCGGCGCACCCTGGCAGCGGTTCCGAGGCGGCCCCGGCGGCCCTGGCGGACCGGGCTACGGCGAGCAGTCGCCGATCGCGGTCCTCGGGCGGCGCTTCGCGGCCGGCGAGATCGACGAGGACGAGTACTGGCGCCGGCTGTCCGTGCTGAACGAGGAGTTCGGCCGCCGCGGCGAGGGCAAGGGCGGTGCGGCATGACATCCGCGACCGGCACCGCCCCCGTGGTCACCGGCGCGGCCGCCCGCGTCGTCGACGCGGCCAAGGTCTACGGCAGCGGCGACACCGAGGTCCGGGCGCTCGACGGCGTCGGTGTCGCCTTCCCGGCCGGGCAGTTCACGGCCATCATGGGCCCCTCGGGCTCCGGCAAGTCCACGCTGATGCACTGCGCCGCCGGCCTCGACACGCTCACCGCGGGCGCCGCCTTCATCGGCGACACCGAGCTGGGCAGGCTCGACGACAAGCGGCTGACGATGCTGCGCCGCGACCGGATCGGCTTCGTCTTCCAGGCGTTCAACCTGCTGCCGACGCTGACCGTCGCGGAGAACATCACGCTGCCGATGGACCTCGCCGGGCGCCGTGGCGACCCCGCGTGGATCGACTCCCTGATCGACGTGGTCGGCCTGCGCGACCGGCTGCACCACCGGCCCGCCGAACTGTCCGGCGGCCAGCAGCAGCGCGTCGCCGTGGCCCGCGCCTTCGCCGGCCGCCCCGACGTGGTCTTCGCCGACGAGCCCACCGGCAACCTCGACTCGCGCTCCGGCGCCGAGGTGCTGGGCCTCCTCGCCGACACCGTGCGCGAGCTGGGCCGCACCGTCGTCATGGTCACCCACGACCCGGTCGCCGCGGCCTACGCCGACGAGGTGGTCTTCCTCGCCGACGGCCGACTGGTCGACCGCATGGCGGCGCCCACCGCGGACCGCGTACTGGACCGCATGCAGCGCTTCGTGGGCGAGAGCCCCCGTACGGCCCGTTCCCTGGACACCCCCGCGGAGAGGAAGAGTTCGTCATGAGCGGCACCCGCGCGTCGCTGCGGCTGAGCATGGCCGGGCTGCGCACGCACAAGCGGCGGTTCGCCGGCACGTTCTTCGCCGTGCTCCTCGGCGTCGCGTTCCTCGGGGGCACCCTCGTCATGGGGGACACCCTGAGGTCCAGCTTCGACGCCATGTTCGGCCGCGCCACCAGCGGTACGGACGCGGTGGTGCGCGGCGACGACATGATCACCACGCCCGGCGAGTCGTTCGGCACCCGCAGGACCGTCCCCACGGAACTGGCGGACGAGATCGCGCGGATGCCGGGCGTCGCCGCGGCCGAGCCCCGTATCGAGGGCCCCGGCCAACTCCTCGACAAGGACGGCGAGCCGGTGGGCGGCGGGGGCCCTCCGACCCTGGCCGGCAACTGGATCGCCGACGAGGACCTGAACTCGTACCAGATCGCCGAGGGCCGCGCGCCCGAGCGCTCCGGTGAGGCGGTCGTCAACCGCGGCGCCGCGAGCGACGCCGGCCTCGGGATCGGCGACACCACCACCGTGCGCACCCCCGACCCGCTCCAGGTGACGATCGTCGGGATCTCCACCTTCGGCGGCGAGGACGCCATGGGCCAGACCAGCTTCACGGCGCTGACCCGGGCGGACGCGGAGAAGTACCTGACGGCCGAGCCCGGCCGGGCGACCAGCATCCAGGTCCGCGCGGGCCCGGGGCAGAGCCAGGCCGAGTTGGTCGACGCCCTGTCCCCGGTCCTGCCCGACGGCATCGAGGCCGTCACCGGGCAGGAGGTCACCGAGGAGAACCAGGACCAGATCGCCGGCCAGTTCCTCAGCGGCTTCACCGCCGGGCTGCTCGGCTTCGCGGGCGTTGCCATGCTGGTCGCGACGTTCAGCATCTACAACACCTTCGCGATCGTCGTCGCCCAGCGCACCCGCGACAACGCCCTGCTCCGCGCGCTCGGCGCCACCCGGCGCCAGGTCGTGGGCCAGACGATGGCCGAGGCCCTGGTCGTCGCCGTACTCGCCTCGCTCGTCGGCCTCGCCGGCGGCGTGGGGATCGCCGCCGGGCTCCAGGCGCTGTTCCCGGCGGTCGGCTTCCCCTTCCCCGACGGCGACCTGGTGATCAGCGGGCTGTCGCTCGTGCTGCCGTTCGCCACCGGCGTCGTGGTGTGCCTGGCCTCCGCGCTGGCGCCCGCCGTCCGCGCCGGCCGCACGTCGCCGCTGGCGGCGCTGCGCGAGACGACCGTGGACGACTCCGGCTCCTCGCGGGTACGCGCCGTCGTCGGCGGCGCGCTCACCGCCGCGGGCGCCGCGCTCACGGTGTACGGCGCGACCTCCGGCCCGTCGGTGATGCTGACCGTCGCCGGCGCGGTGGTCACCCTCGCCGCGTTCGTGGTGCTGGGCCCGGTGGCGTCCTCGTACGCCGTACGGATCCTCGGCGCCCCGCTGCGCCGCATGAACGGCCGCCTGGCCCGCCGCAACGCGCTGCGCAGCCCGAAGCGCACCGCGGCCACCGCGACCGCGCTGATGATCGGCGTCGCCGTGGTGTCCCTGTTCACCGTCTTCGGCGCCTCGCTGAAGTCCACGATGGACCAGACCGTCTCACGTGCCTTCGCCGGCGACGTGGCGGTGCGGGTGCCGGCCTTCGGACCGGAGAGCGGCGCGCTGAGCCCGAAGGTCGCCCCGGCGGTCGCCGACCTGCCGGAGGTCGAGCACGCGCTCGGCCTGGGCACCGGAGTGGCCCGCGTCGACGGCGACGGCCGTGCGCTGACCGTCACCGATCCCGGGCGGATGGGCGACGTGCTGGACCTCGGCGCGGTCCAGGGCAGCCTGACGGACCTGGGCACGGACGGGGTCGCGGTCTCCGAGAGCGAGGCGGACGACCACGGCTGGAAGGTCGGCAGCACCGCGGACTTCACCTTCACCGACGGCGACAAGCAGCCGTTCACCGTACGGGCCGTCTACGACCAGGCGGACCTGGCCGGCGACTACGTCCTCACCCGCGAGGCGTGGGAGCCGCATCGGATGCAGGACTCCGACTCGCTGGTCGCGGTCGCGTTCAAGGACGGCGTGGCCGAGGCGGACGGCAAGGCGGCGGTGGAGAAGGTCGCCGAGCAGTACGGCAACCCGGAGGTGCAGACGCGGGACGAGTTCGCCGAGTCCTCGGCGGCGGGCGTCGACATGATGCTGACGCTGGTCTACGCACTGCTGGCACTCGCCGTGCTCATCGCCCTGCTGGGCATCGCCAACACCCTGACCCTCGCCGTGCACGAGCGGACCCGCGAACTGGGCCTGCTGCGCGCGGTCGGCCAGACCAGGGCGCAACTGCG
This sequence comes from Streptomyces phytophilus, assembly GCF_013870535.1. Lineage (GTDB taxonomy): Bacteria > Actinomycetota > Actinomycetes > Streptomycetales > Streptomycetaceae > Streptomyces > Streptomyces phytophilus. The sequence goes on from NZ_JACBXC010000241.1 coordinate 6,178, forward strand.
CGCGATGGTCCGGTGGGAGTCGGTGCTCGTCGCCGCCTTCGGCACGGCGGGCGGGCTGACGCTCGGCGCGTTCCTCGGCTGGGCCATGACGAAGGCCACGGACTCCTCCGGCGACGGGGTGTTCACGGTGCCGCCGACGCAACTGGCGATCGTGGCCCTGGTCGGCCTCACGGCAGGCGCCCTGGCAGCCTGGCGCCCGTCCCGACGGGCGGCGAAGCTGGACGTCCTGGGCGCGATCGCCACGGAGTGACCTGCGGTCGGCGCATCCGGTCGGCGGTGGCCCGTCCGACTCCCGG
>NZ_JACBXC010000242.1 GCF_013870535.1 Streptomyces phytophilus
GGCGGTCGGGGACGGCGGGTCCGCGGCTACGAGTCGCGGCCCGGGCCGACGTTCTCACCCGCGTACTCCGGGCGCCCGGTCGGCCGGTAAACCTGTGCCGTGATACCACCCGGGAAGGCCCGGTGCTCGACCAGGTCGAGCGCCGCGTCCGGCCCCTCGGCGGGAAACATCCGCCGGCCCTGGCCGACGACCACCGGGTAGGTCAGCAGGGTGATCTCGTCGACCAGGCCGTTCGCGAGGAGGCAGCGCAGGAGCTTGCCGCTGCCGTGCACCTGCACCTCGCCGTCGCCGCCGGCCTTCAGCTCCCGTACGGCCTGCACGGGGTCGCCGTCCAGGACGCGGGTGCCCGCCCACCGCGGGTCGGTGAGCGTGCTCGACACCACGTACTTGGGCTGCCGGTTCAGGGGCCCGCCGATGGGATTGTCCTCGGGGTTGGGCAGGACGCCCCAGGAGCCGGCGAAGACCTCGTAGGTCCAGCGGCCGAAGAGGAAGGCGTCGGCGCGCCCGTACACCTCGCCGAGGTAGGTCTCGGCCTCCGGCTCGAACAGCGGCAGCGCCCAGCCGCCCCGCTCGAACCCGCCCCTGCGGTCCTCGTCGGACCGGCCGAGGCCCTGCATCACTCCGTCGACGGAGACGTTGGTGACGGTCGTCAGCTTCATCGTCGTTCCCTTCTCCGGACACCCCGCGCGGGCGCCCTCTCACCTCTTCCACGAACGCCGCCGCCCGGATCCGACACCGATCCCGTCGTGGTCTGCCGAAAGTGACGCTACCTGCGCGATCACCACTCTCCGCGCAGGTACGGGCGCGGGGCGAAACACCCGCCGTGTCGGCGATCTCCGCCTGCACACGACCGGTGTACCGTCGTTGAGAGGCTCGCTGCCCACAACACGGCGGTGGCCACGGGGGGTTGGTGAGTACGCATGGGGAATCGCCCGACGGACTGGCATGTCCTGGATCTGGACAACGACCCGACGCCGGGGGATCCCGAGCGGGTCAAGCAGCTCGCCCGGGAGCTGCACGACTTCGCCGACGACGTGGCGGATGCGCTGCGGCAGATCAAGGGCATGGCCGGTGAGGATGCCCTCCTTCGCTGGGCGGGGAAGACGGCGAAGGCGTTCCAGGACGAGTTCGAGGAAGTCCCCAAGAACCTCAAGAAGCTCCAGCGCTCCTACGACCTGGCGGGCGACGCGCTCGCCGCGTACTGGCCGAAGCTGGAGCGCGCCCAGTCGTTGGCCGACAAGGCGCTCGCCAGGGGCCGCGAGGCCCAGAGCGACCTGACCGCCGCCAACGGCCGCCTGGACTCGGCCAACTCGTGGGTGGATCGGGCGACGAAGAAGAGTGAGGAGTACGACGAGAAGGAGGGCAAGGAGAAGCCCGACGAGTCGGAGGTACGGGCCGCCACCCGCAACGCCACCGACGCCAAGTCCGCCCGCACCAGCGCGCAGACAGCGGTCGACAACGCGCAAGGCGGCCTCGAAGCCGCCAAGAAGATGGCCGCCGACGCCAAGAAGATGCGCGAGGACGCCGCCTCCGAAGCCAAGGACAAGCTGGAGGACGCCTCCGACGCCGGGATCCAGAACCGCAAGTGGTGGGAGAAGGCGGTCGACTGGGTCAAGGACAACTGGGACACCATCGTCACCGTCTGCAAAGTCATCGTCGCCGTCCTCGGCATCGTCGTCCTCATCATCGGCGGACCGCTGGCCTGGGTCGTCCTCGCCGCCGCCCTCGTCGTCCTCGCCGACACCCTCGTGAAATACATGAACGGCGAAGCCTCACTCTGGGACGTCGCCTTCGCCGCCCTCGACTGCATCCCCGGCATGAAAGGACTCACCACCCTCGGCGGCCTGGCCAAGGGACTCAAGGGCGGGCTCAACGCCCTCAAGGGTCTGAAGTCCATGAAGTCCGCCGTCCTCGGCCTCGCCAAGCGCGGCGGCGACATGCTCGCCAACGGCGCGAAGGGCGCGTACAACCGCCTCAAGAACGTCATCCGCGGCTGCGGCGACCCCGTCGACATGGCGACGGGCAAGATGTTCCTGACGCAGACCGACGTCGAGCTGCCGGGCGCGCTGCCGCTGGTGTTCACCCGCCGGGCGGAGTCGGGCTACCTCGCCGGCCGCTGGTTCGGCCCCGCCTGGACCTCCACCGCCGACCAGCGGGTGGAGACGGAGGACGACGGCGTCGTCTTCGTCTCGGAGGACGGCCTGCTGCTGAAGTACCCGCATCCCTCCCGCACCGACGACGACGTCCTGCCCGAGGAGGGGCCCCGCTGGCCGCTGCGGCGCCTCGAAGGCGGCGGCTACCTCGTCACCGACCCCGGCAGCGGCCGCACCCGCCGCTTCGCCCCGCCGGCGGACCACGACGTGCTCGGCACCGGCGTCGCCCGTATCGAGCAGGTGTCGGACCGCGACGGCCACACCCTCGACTTCGACTACGGCGAGGACGGCGCCCCGGCCGGCATCCGCCACTCCGGCGGCTACCACCTCAAGGTCACCACCGCCGGGGACCGCATCACCGCCCTGTCCGTCGCGCGCGCAGGCGACGACGGCACCGACGTCACCGTCAAGAGCTTCGCCTACGACGAGGACGGCAACCTCGCCGAGGACGTCAACTCCTCCGGCCTGCCGCTGGTCTTCACCTACGACGAGCGGCTGCGCATCACCTCCTGGACCGACCGCAACAGCCGCCGCTACACCTACACGTACGACGAGCACGACCGCTGCGTCGCTCAGCGCGGCGAGTCCGGCGTCCTCGCCCTCGTCCTCGCCTACGACGGCGCCGACCCCGCGTGGCCGGGCGCGCGCGTCACCACGCTCACCACCCCCGAGGGCGCCACCACGCGCTTCGTCATCAACGAGAACTCCCAGGTCGTCGCCGAGATCGACGCGGTCGGGGCGGTGTCGCGCACCGAGTACGACGCCCACCACCACCTCGTCTCCGAGACCGACGCCCTCGGCCACACCACCCGCTACACCAACGACCCGGGCGGCCGGCCGGTGCTGGTGGCCCACCCGGACGGCACCGAGTCGGAGCTGGCGTACTCCGGCCTGGGCCGGCTCACCTCGCTGCGGCTCACCGACGGCGCCGCCTGGTCCTGGGAGTACGACCCGGAGGGCCGGTGCACGTCGGTCACCGACCCGGCCGGAGCCGTCACGCGCTACGAGTACGACGAGTTCGGGCACCTCGCCGGGATCACCGATCCGCTGGGCCAGGCGACGAGCGTGAAGTGCGACGCCGCGGGTCTGCCGCTGACCATCGCCACCTCCGCCGGCCACCGCATCGTCCGGCGCCACGACGCCTTCGGCCGGGTGCGTGAGGTGGTCGACCAGCACGGCGCCGTCACCCGGCTGCGGTGGACGGTGGAGGGCAGGCTCGCCGGCCGCGTCGGGCCGGACGGCGCGCGGGAGACCTGGGAGTACGACGGCGAGGGCAACTGCACCGGCCACCGCGACGCGCAGGGCGGCGCCACGCGCTACGAGTACACCCACTTCGACCTCCTCGCCGCGCGCAGCAACCCCGACGGGGCGACGTACCGGTACAGCTACGACCCGTTGCTGCGGCTGACCGCGGTGGCCGACCCGGAGGGCCGGGAGTGGACGTACGAGTACGACCCGGCCGGCAACCTCACCGCCGAGACCGACTTCCACGGCGTCCGCATCGCCTACGGCCACGACGCCGCGGGCCGGATGTCCTCGCGGACCAACCCGCTCGGCCAGACCGTGGAGTTCGAGCGCGACTGGACCGGCCGGATCGTGGCCAAGCGCGTCGACGGCGCCGCCACCACGTTCGAGCACGACCCGCTGGGCAGGCTGCTCCGCGCCACCGCACCCGGCTGCGACCTGCGGCGCACCCATGACGTACTCGGCCGACTGACCGCCGAGACGGTCAACGGCCGCACGCTCACCCTCGCCCACGACGCCGTCGGCCGGCCCACGGAGCGCGTGACGCCCGGCGGCCGGCGTACCCGCTACGGCTACGACGAGACCGGGCAGCGCACCGCGGTGGACTTCGCCGGCCACGCCCTCCGCTCGGCGTTCGACGCCGCGGGCCGGGAGACGACGCGGGCCGTCGACGACTCCCTCCTCCTCGACAACGCCTGGGACGCGGCGGGCCGTCTCGGCGGGCAGCGGGTGCGCACGCCCGCGGACGAGGTGCTGCGGCGCCGGTACGACTACCGGGGCGACGGCCACCTCGTCGCCGTGGAGGACGGCGACGGCGGCTCCCGCCGCTTCCGGCTCGACCCCGTCGGCCGGGTCACCGGCGTCGAGGCGGCCGGCTGGCGCGAGGAGTACGCGTACGACGCCGCCGGCAACCAGACGCGGGCGTCCTGGCCCGAGCAGGGGGACCCCGACGCCCTGGGGGCGCGTGAGCTGGCCGGCGGCCGGCTCGTCGGCGCGGGCCGGATCCGCTACACGTACGACGCCGCCGGACGCGTCACCGTACGCAGCAGGACGCGGCTCTCGCGCAAGCCGGAGGTCTGGCACTACGCGTGGGACGCCGAGGACCGGATCACCGCCGTCACCACCCCCGACGGCACCGTCTGGCGCTACCTCTACGACCCGTTCGGCCGCCGCCTCGCCAAGCGGCGGATGACGCCCGACGGTTCCGGGGTGGCGGAGGAGATCCTCTTCACCTGGGACGAGAACACCCTGGTGGAGCAGACCACGGTGACCGCGGGCCGGCCCCATCACACCACCCTGACCTGGGAGTACGACGGGCTTCAGCCCGTCGCGCAGGCGGAGCGGCTGACGGACGCCGCCACGCAGGAGGAGATCGACTCCCGCTTCTTCGCCATCGTCACCGACCTCGTCGGGGCACCGACCGAACTGGTCGATCCGCGCGGGGAGATCGCCTGGCAGGCCCGGCGCACCGTCTGGGGCCGCACCAGCTGGCCGGCCGGCTCCGCCGGCTACACGCCGCTGCGCTTCCCGGGTCAGTACTTCGACCCGGAGACGGGTCTGCACTACAACTGCCAGCGCTACTACGACCCGGACACCGCGCGCTACGCGAGCCCCGACCCCCTCGGGCTGACCCCGGCGCCCAACCCGTACGCGTACGTCCACAACCCGCACACGTGGTTCGACCCGCTGGGCCTCACCCCCTGCTTCATCGGCCCGCTCGACCACGTCGCCCTCGGCCGCAGCACCCGCGGCGGCCTCCAGGTCCAGGACTTCGCCGACGTGGTGCAGGCCCGGCACTTCATGGACCCGGCGTTCGCCGCCACCTGGCAGGACGAGGTGGTCAACGCGATCGCCCGGGTGGGCCGCGGCGAGGGCCGCATCTCCTTCATGCTCGACGGCCTGCCCGCCGCGGGCGGCGGCCCGGCCCGCGCGCTGAACAGGGCGCTGAACGACGCGGGCGGGCTCCACCTGGCGGACGACGCGTTCGCCAGCGGGCGCATCTTCGCCACCCAGTGGGAACTGATCCAGGTCCACAAGGCCGGCCTTATGGATAAGGTCGACTTCTACCGCTGGAACAAGAAGTTCGACGAATGGAGGCCCGTTACGTGACGACGGAACGGCGGGAAGAAGCGGAGCCCGACTTCCGGGACGACCGTCACTTCGGGCTGCTGGTCTACCGGCCCAACTACCCGTGCGCGGTCTTCCGCGGCACCCCGCCGCTGGAGGACCTGGACGTGGACGACACCCTCGTCGTACGGGACATCCTCTTCTCCGACCTGTGGCGGATCTCCAGCTGGAACGACCTCGGCCCCGTCCACCTGCGCAGGGCCGCGCCGCCGGAGCGGGAGACGCTGGCCGGGCGGCTCGGGGAGATCCGCCCGGGGCACGGGATCTACCTGCTGGAGGCCGGCTCGTTGGAGACGTACGTCATCGCCGGCGGCGTCACCTGGGCCGACTACGAGCTGGAGTCGCCCCTCCAGGACAGCCCGCTGCTCGCCCGCGCCGCGGACCGGCGCCCCCCGGTCGACGGAGTCGTCCGCTACGGGCGCTGACGGAGCCGCAGGTGCCCGCGGCGCCGCCTACCGCAGCGGTGGGCGGGCGGGCCACCAGGTCTTCTCGCCGAGGAGTACGACTACGGCGGGGATCAGCAGGGAGCGTACGAGGAGCGTGTCGATCAGGACGCCGACGGCGACCGCGATGCCGACCTCGGCGACCGTGACGTCCGGGATCTGGCCCAGCGCGGCGAACGTGCCGGCCAGCACGAGCCCCGCTGCGGTGATGACGCCGCCGGTGGCGGTGAGGCCGCGGCGGACGGCCTCCGCGGTGGGGGCGCGGCGGCGCTCCTCGCGTACCCGCTCCATCAGGAAAATCGTGTAGTCGACGCCCAGGGCGACGAGGAAGACGAAGATGTACACGAACAGGTCCGCGGCCACGCCCCCGAAGCCCATCACGTGGTCGAAGACCAGGGCGGCCAGGCCCAGCGAGGCGGCGAACGACAGGACGGTGGCCGCCATCAGCACCAGCGGGGCGACCAGGGAGCGCAGCAGCAGGGTGAGGATGACGGCGACGGCGAA
>NZ_JACBXC010000243.1 GCF_013870535.1 Streptomyces phytophilus
CCGGACCACGGTCTGGATCTCCGCCGTGCGGCGTGCGTGCGGCTCTCACCCCCGACGTCCCTCAAGCGTTCCCCGACACGCTTCGCCGGAGGCAGCACCATGAACGAGATACTCGCCGCGATTCAGGCGACCGACAGCACCGCCGCCGACTTCGCCTCCCTGCCCCTGCCCGAGTCCTACAGGGCCGTGACAGTGCACAAGGACGAGGCGGACATGTTCGAAGGGCTCACCACCCGGCAGAAGGACCCGCGCAGGTCGCTGCACCTGGACGAGGTGCCGGTGCCGGAACTCGGCCCCGGCGAGGCCCTGGTGGCCGTCATGGCCAGCTCCGTGAACTACAACTCCGTGTGGACCTCGATCTTCGAGCCGCTGTCCACCTTCGCCTTCCTGGAGCGCTACGGCCGCCTCTCCCCGCTCGCCCGCCGCCACGACCTGCCGTACCACGTCATCGGCTCCGACCTCGCCGGCGTCGTGCTGCGCACCGGACCCGGCGTCGTCGCCTGGCGGCCCGGCGACGAGGTGGTGGCGCACTGCCTGTCGGTGGAGCTGGAGAGCGCCGACGGCCACAACGACACGATGCTCGACCCCGAGCAGCGCATCTGGGGCTTCGAGACCAACTTCGGCGGCCTGGCGGAGATCGCGCTGGTGAAGTCCAACCAGCTCATGCCGAAGCCGGCCCACCTGTCCTGGGAGGAGGCCGCCGCCCCCGGGCTGGTCAACTCCACCGCGTACCGCCAGCTCGTCTCCCGCAACGGCGCCGCCATGAAGCAGGGCGACAACGTGCTCATCTGGGGCGCGAGCGGCGGACTCGGCTCGTACGCCACGCAGTTCGCGCTCGCCGGCGGCGCCACGCCCATCTGCGTGGTCTCCAGCCCCGAGAAGGCGGAGATCTGCCGCCGGATGGGCGCGGAGGCGGTCATCGACCGCCGCGGCGAGGACTACCGCTTCTGGCGCGACGAGCACGAGCAGGACCCGCGCGAGTGGAAGCGCTTCGGCGCCCGCATCCGCGAGCTGACCGGCGGCGAGGACGTCGACATCGTCTTCGAGCACCCCGGCCGGGAGACCTTCGGCGCCTCCGTCTACGTCACCCGCCGCGGCGGCACCATCGTCACGTGCGCCTCCACCTCCGGCTTCGTGCACGAGTACGACAACCGCTACCTGTGGATGTCGCTGAAGCGCATCATCGGCTCGCACTTCGCCAACTACCGCGAGGCGTGGGAGGCCAACCGCCTGATCGACAAGGGCCGGATCCACCCCACCCTGTCGAAGACCTACCCGCTGGCCGAGACCGGCCAGGCGGCGTACGACGTCCACCGCAACCTGCACCAGGGCAAGGTCGGCGTGCTGTGCCTGGCGCCCGCCGAGGGCCTGGGCGTACGCGACGAGGAGAAGCGCGCCGAGCACATCGACGCGATCCAGCTCTTCCGCGGCGACCCCCCGCCCGGCCCGCAGCCGCCCGGACACCCCGGCCACCGGCGCTCCCGGCGGCGGGCCGTCGAGCACGCCGGGAACGTGTGATGGCGGCCAAGGACCGGCCCTGGCTGATGCGCACCTACGCGGGCCACTCCACCGCCGAGGCGTCCAACGAGCTGTACCGGCGCAACCTCGCCAAGGGCCAGACCGGCCTGTCCGTCGCCTTCGACCTGCCCACCCAGACCGGCTACGACCCCGACCACGTGCTCGCCCGCGGCGAGGTCGGCCGCGTCGGCGTGCCCGTCTCGCACCTGGGCGACATGCGCCGCCTCTTCGCGGGCATCCCGCTGGAGCGGACGAACACGTCCATGACCATCAACGCCACCGCGATGTGGCTGCTGGCGCTCTACCAGGTGGTCGCCGAGGAGCAGGGCCTGGACGAGGCGGGCGTCGCGAAGCTCGCCGGCACCACGCAGAACGACATCGTCAAGGAGTACCTCTCCCGCGGCACGTACGTCTTCCCGCCCGGGCCCTCGCTGCGGCTGACCACCGACACCATCGCGTACACCGTGGGCCGGATGCCGAAGTGGAACCCCATCAACATCTGCAGCTACCACCTGCAGGAGGCGGGCGCGACGCCGGTGCAGGAGATCGCGTACGCGATGGCCACCGCGACCGCCGTCCTGGACGCGGTCCGCGACTCCGGCCAGGTGCCCGCCGAGAAGATGGGCGACGTCGTCGGCCGCGTCTCCTTCTTCGTCAACGCCGGGGTCAGGTTCGTCGAGGAGATGTGCAAGATGCGGGCGTTCACCCGCATCTGGGACACCCTCACCCGCGAGCGCTACGGCATCGAGGACCCCCGGCAGCGCCGCTTCCGCTACGGCGTGCAGGTCAACTCCCTCGGCCTGACCGAGGCGCAGCCGGAGAACAACGTCCAGCGCATCGTGCTGGAGATGCTGGCCGTGACGCTGTCGAAGGACGCCCGCGCCCGCGCCGTGCAGCTGCCCGCCTGGAACGAGGCGCTGGGGCTGCCGCGCCCGTGGGACCAGCAGTGGAGCCTGCGCATCCAGCAGGTGCTGGCGTACGAGAGCGACCTGCTGGAGTACCCCGACCTCTTCGACGGCAGCCACGTGGTGGAGGCGCGGGTGGCCGGACTGGTCGAGGGGGCGACCGCCGAGATGGCGCACATCGAGCAGCTGGGCGGCGCCGTCGCGGCCGTGGAGTCCGGCTACCTCAAGGCCCGGCTCGTGGCCTCGCACGCGGAGCGGCGGGCCCGGATCGAGTCGGGCGACGAGAGGATCGTCGGGGTCAACTGCCATACGGAGACGGAGCCCAGCCCGCTCACCGCGGATCTGGACACCGCGATCATGACGGTCGACGCGGACGTGGAGGCGCGCGTCGTCTCACGAATGCACGAGTGGCGGCTGTCCCGCGACGAGCCGCGCGCCCAGCGGGCGCTGACGGCGCTGAAGGCCGCCGCTGCGGGTACGGCCAACCTCATGCCCCCGTCGCTGGAGTGCGCCCGCGCCGGCGTCACCACCGGCGAGTGGGCCTGGGCGCTGCGCGACGTCTTCGGCGAGTTCCGCGCCCCCACGGGCGTCGGCGGCGCGCCGGTCGCCGTCCCGGCGGCGGACACCGGCGGCGAGGCCGCCCTGACCGCCGTACGGGCCCGGGCCGCCCGCACCGCCGCGGAGCTGGGCACCGGCCGGCTGCGGCTGCTCGTCGGCAAGCCGGGCCTCGACGGGCACAGCAACGGCGCCGAGCAGATCGCCGTACGCGCCAGGGACGCCGGCTTCGAGGTCGTCTACCAGGGCATCCGGCTGACGCCCGAGCAGATCGCCGCCGCCGCGGTCGCCGAGGACGTGCACTGCGTCGGCCTGTCCATCCTCTCCGGCTCGCACACCCGGCTGGTCCCCGACGTCCTCGACCTGCTGCGCCGCGCGGGCGCCGGCGACGTGCCGGTCGTGGTCGGCGGCATCATCCCGGCGGCGGACGCCGAGGCGCTGCGCGCCGCCGGGGTGGCCGCGGTGTTCACCCCGAAGGACTTCGGAATCACCCGGATCATCGGCCGTATCGTCGACGAGATCAGGCTCGCGAACAAGCTCGACCAGGAGGTCCCCGCATGAGCCCCGCCCACCAGCCCGACCGCCTGCGGCCGCGGCGTTCCTGCCTCGCCGTGCCGGGATCCAACCCTCGGTTCCTGGAGAAGGCGCAGGGGCTGCCGGCCGACCAGGTGTTCCTGGACCTGGAGGACGCCTGCGCGCCGCTGGCGAAGCCGGACGCGCGGCACACCGTCGTGAAGTTCCTCAACGAGGGCGACTGGAGCGGCAAGACGCGGGTGGTGCGGGTCAACGACTGGACGACGCACTGGACGTACCGGGACGTCGTCACCGTCGTCGAGGGCGCGGGGCCGAACCTCGACTGCCTCATGCTGCCGAAGGTCCAGGACGCCGGGCAGATCACCGCCCTGGACATGCTGCTCACCCAGATCGAGAAGACGATGGGCTTCGAGGTGGGCCGCATCGGCATCGAGGCGCAGATCGAGAACGCGAAGGGCCTGGTGAACGTCGACGGCATCGCCGCCGCCTCGCCCCGGCTGGAGACCATCGTCTTCGGGCCCGCCGACTTCATGGCGTCGATCAACATGAAGACCCTGGTCGTCGGCGAGCAGCCGCCGGGCTACCCGGCCGACGCGTACCACTACATCCTCATGCGGATCCTCATGGCCGCCCGCAGCCACGACCTCCAGGCCATCGACGGCCCGTACCTCCAGATCCGCGACGTCGACGGCTTCCGCGAGGTCGCCGGCCGCTCCGCCGCCCTCGGCTTCGACGGCAAGTGGGTGCTGCACCCGGGCCAGGTCGAAGCCGCCAACGAGGTCTTCTCGCCGTCGCAGGAGGACTACGACCACGCCGAGCTGATCCTCGACGCGTACGAGTACGCCACCTCCGAGGAGGGCGGCAGGAAGGGCTCCGCGATGCTCGGCGACGAGATGATCGACGAGGCGAGCCGCAAGATGGCGCTCGTGGTCTCGGGCAAGGGCCGCGCCGCCGGCCTGGTCCGCACCACCGCCTTCACCCCGCCGGAGGGCTGACATGCAGTTCGGACGCACCTACGAGGAGTTCGAGCCGGGCGCGGTGTACAAGCACTGGCCGGGCAAGACCGTCACCGAGTACGACGACCACCTCTTCTGCCTGCTGACCATGAACCACCACCCGCTGCACCTCGACGCGCACTACGCGGGCGAGGCCACGGACTTCGGCCGCAACGTCGTCGTCGGCAACTACGTGTACTCCCTGCTGCTCGGCATGTCCGTGCCGGACGTCTCGGGCAAGGCGATCGCCAACCTGGAGGTCGAGTCGCTGAAGCACGTGGCGCCCACCTTCCACGGCGACACGGTCTACGGCGAGACGACGGTCCTGGACAAGTGGCCGTCGAAGTCGAAGGGCGACCGCGGCATCGTGTACGTCGAGACCCGCGGCCACAGGCAGGACGGCACCCTGGTCTGCGTCTTCCGGCGCAAGGTGATGGTGCCCACGCAGGCGTACGTCCGCGAGCGCGGCGGCGAGCAGCCCGGCCGCCCGGAGCCGGCCGAGCGCGGCGGGGGGCAGTGATGGGGCGGCTGGCGCAGACGGAGGGCCTGACGGAGATCCAGCGCGAGATCGTCGCCACCGTGCGCGACTTCGTCGACAAGGAGATCCTGCCGGTGGCCACCGGGCTGGAGCACCGGGACGAGTATCCCGCGCAGATCGTCGAGGGCCTGAAGGAACTGGGCATTTTCGGCCTCATGATCCCCGAGGAGTACGGCGGGCTCGGCGAGTCGCTGCTCACGTACGCACTGTGCGTGGAGGAGATCGCCCGCGGCTGGATGAGCGTGTCGGGGATCATCAACACGCACTTCATCGTGGCGTACATGATCAAGCAGCACGGCACGGCGGAGCAGCGGGAGCACTTCCTGCCGCTGATGGCCGCGGGTGAGGTGCGCGGCGCGTTCTCGATGTCCGAGCCGGGGCTCGGCTCGGACGTGGCGGCGATCACGTCCAAGGGCGTACGGGACGGGGACGGCGGCGACTACCTGCTCACCGGCCAGAAGATGTGGCTGACCAACGGCGGCACGTCGTCGCTGGTCGCGGTGCTCTGCCGGACGGACGAGGGGCTGGGTCCCGACGCGCCCGGGCACCGGTCGATGACGGCGTTCCTGGTGGAGAAGGAGCCCGGGTTCGGCACGGTGAAGCCGGGGCTGACGATCCCCGGCAAGATCGACAAGATGGGCTACAAGGGCGTCGACACCACCGAGCTGATCATGGACGGGCTGCGCGTCCCGGCCGACCGGGTGCTCGGCGGCCCCGACGGCGCGGGCCGCGGCTTCTACCAGATGATGGACGGCGTCGAGGTGGGCCGCGTGAACGTCGCCGCGCGCGGCTGCGGCGTCGCCCAGCGCGCTTTCGAACTCGGCGTCGGCTACGCACAGCAGCGGCACGCCTTCGGCCGGCAGATCGCCCGGCACCAGGCGATCCAGTTCAAACTGGCCGAGATGGCTACCAAGGTCGAGGCGGCCCATGCGATGATGGTCAGAGCGGCACGCAAAAAGGACACCGGAGAACGTAACGACCTAGAGGCGGGGATGGCCAAATATCTCGCTTCGGAGTACTGCAAGGAAGTCGTGGAAGACGCGTTCCGCATCCACGGCGGCTACGGCTTCTCCAAGGAGTACGAGATCGAGCGCCTCTACCGGGAGGCGCCGATGCTTCTCATTGGCGAAGGCACCGCCGAGATCCAGAAAATGATCATTGGGCGGCGACTGCTGGAGGAGTACGGGTCCCAGGGCTGACGGACTGCTTCAGGGGCAGGCGGCAGGGGTGGCGTGGCAGCCGGTCACGGGGTCCCCGCGGGCGAAAGCTCGCTTCGGCTTGCCGAGTTGCCGGTGCCAACCGATAGCATCCCCGACAAGCCGCCGTCCCCCATCACCGCGGCCCCCTCCCGCTACGAAGGTCAAACATGCCCCACAGCCCAGATAACGTTCCGCGCCGCCGGGTCCGCCTGGCGCGCGGCGCA
>NZ_JACBXC010000244.1 GCF_013870535.1 Streptomyces phytophilus
GCGGGGTGCGGGAGTTGCGTGGCTCCGGCTGCTGTCACGAGATCGCGCTCCGGGTGTTGACGGATCTGCCGCGGCACTTCTACGTTGCCCCGCAAGGTTAATTCGTAATTTAAGAATTGAGCAAGAGGGGCGGAAGCAGCGTGGGGCGCATCCACTTCGGCGGCGACTACAACCCCGAGCACTGGCCGGAGGAGGTCAGGGCCGAGGACATCCGGCTGATGAAGGAGGCCGGCGTCTCCATGGTCACCGCCGGGATCTTCTCCTGGGCACTGGTGGAACCGGCTCCCGACGAGTACGACTTCGACTGGTTCGGCCGCGTGCTGGACGACCTGCACGGCGCCGGCATCCGCGTCTGCCTGGCGACCATGACGGCCTCCCCGCCGCCGTGGCTGACCGAGCGGCACCCCGAGGTGCTGCCCCAGGACGCCGACGGCGTACGCAGGTGGCCCGGCTCGCGCCAGCACTTCTGCCCCTCCAGCCCGGTCTACCGGGAGCGCGCCGTGCGCCTGGTCACCGAGCTGGCCACCCGCTACGGCACCCACCCCGCCCTGGACAGCTGGCACATCGGCAACGAGTACGGCTGCTCCAACCCGCGCTGCTACTGCGACGTCTCCGCCGCGGACTTCCGCCGCTGGCTGCGCGAGCGCTACGGCAGCGTCGAGGCGCTCAACGCCGCCTGGGCCACCACGTTCTGGTCGCAGCGCTACGGCACCTTCGAGCAGGTGCTCCCGCCGCGCACCGCCCCCACGCACCCCAACCCGGCCCAGGTGCTGGACTACGCCCGCTTCTGCGACGACGCGCTGCTGCGGTGCTACCTCGCCGAGAAGGAGGCGCTGCGCCGGATCACCCCCGACGTCCCCGTCACCACCAACCACATGCCGATGCACAAGCCCGTCGACCCGTACTCCTGGGCGGTGCACGAGGACGTCCAGGCACTGGACTTCTACCAGGACCCGTACGACCCCGAGACCCACCTCGGCGCCGCCCTCGCCTTCGACGTGACGCGCTCCGCGGGCGGCGGGCGCCCCTGGATGCTGATGGAGCAGGCGCCGAGCGCCGTCAACTGGCGGGCGCGCAACAGCCCCAAGCCGCCCGGCACGATGCGGCTGTGGAGCTGGCAGGCCGTCGCGCAGGGCGCGGACGCGGTGCTGTACTTCCAGTGGCGGGCGACCCCCGGCGGCGCCGAGAAGTTCCACTCGGCGATGGTGCCGCACGCCGGCACCGACACCCGGATCTTCCGCGAGGTGAGCGCGCTGGGCCGGGAGCTGGGCACGGTCCCGCAGCTCGCGGGCGCGCGCCCGCGCCCGGAGGTGGCGCTCCTCGCGGACTGGCACAGCTGGTGGGCGCTGGAGCAGGGCTCGCACCCGTCCGGGGACCTGGACTTCGCCGAGACGCTGCGCCGCCACCACCGGCCGTTCTTCGAGGCGGGCGTGGAGTGCGACGTGGTGCCGCCGGACCGCGACCTGTCCGCGTACCGGCTCGTGGTGGTGCCGAACCTGTACCTGATGAGCACGGAGACCGGGGCCAGGCTGACGGAGTTCGTACGGGCCGGCGGCCACCTGCTCGTCTCGTACTTCACCGGCATCTCCGACGACTGCGACCGCGTCCATCTCGGCGGCTACCCGGCGCCCCTGCGCGAGGTGCTGGGGCTGCGCGTGGAGGAGTTCTGGCCGCTGGCGGAGGGGCAGAGCCTGCCGCTGACCGGGGCGCTGGCGGGCAGCGGCGACCTGTGGTCCGAGGCGATCGACCTCGAAGGCGCCGAGGCCGTCTCGGTGTTCGGCGCGGGTGAGCTGGCCGGGCGGCCGGCGCTCACCAGGCACGCGTACGGGGACGGGGTCGCCTGGTACGCCGGCACCGGCAGCCGGGTGCTGCCGGGGCTGCCGGCGGGCGTGCAGGCCACCGTGCGCGGGGGCGCGGACGGGCGGTTCCTGTTCCTGCTCAACCACGGCACGAGCACCGCGACCGTCACCCTGCCCGAGCCGATGCCGGCGCTCGCCGGCGACGGCGCGGACCCCGGGGCCGGGCCGGTCTCCTCCGTCGACCTGCCCGCCCGCGGAGTCGTCGTCCTTCAGTCCTGAGGAGCACTCTGACAAGGAGGTCGGATGCCCACCAGAAGGAAAGTCCTGGCGTGGGGTGCGGCGGCCGCCGCCGCGCCCGCCCTGGCGGGCTGCGGCGAGAAGGTCGGCGCGGCCCGCACAACCACGGCGACCAGGCGCAGGCCGGGGCAGAAGGTCACGCTGGCCTTCTGGACCTGGGTGCCGCTGCAGAAGGCCGTGGCGCTGTGGAACAAGCAGAACCCGGACGTCCGGGTCGACGTGCAGACGGTGCCCGCGAACACCTCCGGCGGCTACCAGAAGATGCACTCCGCCCTCACCGCCGGCGACCCGCCCGACCTGGCGCAGGTGGAGTACTACGCGCTGCCCGAGTTCATGCTCGTCAACGGCCTGACGAACCTCAGCGAGTACGGCGCCGACGAGTTGAAGGGCGCCTACGTCGACTGGCAGTGGCAGCAGGGGGTGTTCGCCGGGAAGTCGTACGCGATCCCGCAGGCGTCCGGCCCGATGGGGCTCTTCTACCGCCAGGACCTCTTCGACAAGTGGGACGTCGGGGTCCCGGCCACGTGGGACGAGTACCGGGCCGCCGCCGTGAAGATCAAGAAGCGCGGCTCCCTCATCACCGCCTTCCCGCCCGCCAACGCCCAGTGGTTCGCCGCCCTGCCCTGGCAGCGCGGCGCCCGCTGGGTGACCACCGAGGGCGACACCTGGGTGGTCGACCTCGCGGGGCCCGAGTCGCTCGAAGTCGCCGACTTCTGGGACGGGATGATCGCCGACGGACTCGTCTCCCCCATCCAGGACTCGCAGTCGGCGTTCTTCAAGGGCCTGCAGACCGGCGGGCTCGCCACCTGGCCGGGCGCGCAGTGGTACGACGCCCTGATCCGCGGCAACGCGCCGCGCACCGAGGGCAGGTGGCGGGTCGCCGAACTGCCGCAGTGGGAGCGCGGCGCGCACGCCTCGTCCAACTGGGGCGGCTCGGCCACCGCGATCCTCCAGGGCAGCCGGCACCCGGTGGAGGCGCTGGAGTTCGCCCACTGGCTCAACACCGATCCGGGGGCGATCGACCTGCTGATCGCCGCCGGCTACGGCTGGCCCGCGGCGCGGATCGAGCTGGCGGACTCCGCGCTCGGCAAGCCCGACCCGTTCTTCGGCGGCCAGCGCTACAACGAGGTCTTCCAGCTCTCCGACCGCAACGTCGACACCTCCTGGCGCTTCGCGCCGACGACCACGCAGTCGTACGCGCACGTCCAGGACGCCTTCGGCCGCGTCCTGGCCGGCCACGGCACGCTCGCGGACGCCCTCAGGGACGCCGAGGGCAAGTTCGTGGACGACCTCAAGGCCAAGGGGCTCAAGGCGAGGAGCGCGCGATGAGCACATCCGTGGAACCCGGCCGGGCGCGATCCCGTACGGCCGCCGCCCGCGGCAAACGCCGCGGCCGTTCCGACCGCAGGGCGTGGGCGTTCCTGGGCCCGTTCCTCGCGCTGTACCTGTTCGCGATGGTGGTGCCCGTCTTCTACGCCATCTACCAGAGCATGCTGAAGGTCGAGCGCAGCGGCCCCATGGGGCTGGGCGAGCCGTCCGTCGGCTTCGCCGGCTTCGAGAACTACTCCCTCGCCCTCCAGCAGGAGACGTTCGTCGAGGGCTTCGGCCGGGTGCTGCTCTTCGGCGTCGTACAGGTGCCGGTGATGCTGCTGCTGGCCCTGGTGCTCGCGCTGCTGCTGGACCAGGTCTCCCACCGCTGGGCGGGATTGCTGCGGGCCACGTACTTCCTGCCGTACGGCATCCCCGGCGTGATCGCCACCATCCTGTGGGGCTTCCTGTACGTGCCCGGGGTCAGCCCGGTCACCGACGTGCTCGGCGACCTCGGCTTCCAGCCGGACTTCCTCGGCTACGACAACGTGCTGTGGTCGATCGCGAACATCGTGGTCTGGCAGTTCGCCGGCTACAACATGCTGATCATCGTCGCCCAGCTCAAGTCCGTACCGCAGGAGCTGTACGAGGCCGCCAGGATCGACGGCGCCGGGCCGTGGCAGACGGCGCTGCACATCAAGATCCCGCTGGTGCGGCCGGCGCTCGTGCTGACCACCGTGTTCTCGATCATCGGCACGATGCAGCTCTTCGCCGAGCCGCTGGTGCTGAAGAAGGTCGCCCCGGCCGTCACCACCGACTACACCCCCAACCTCAGCGCGTACTTCGACGCGTTCGCGAACGCCAACCTGTATCTGGCGGCGGCCAAGTCCGTCATCCTCGCCGTCGTCGCCATGGCGCTGTCGTTCGGGTTCCTCAGCCTCGTCACCCGCAAGCAAAGGAGCGAGCGGTGAGCGCCACGAGCACCACAACCACGACCGGCACCGCGGCGGCCGGGCCACCGCCCGCCGCACCCGCACCGCGACGGCGCCGGTCGCCGCGCCCCGGCCGGATCGTCCTGGTGGCCGTGCTCACGGCGGCCGCGCTGTACTTCCTGCTGCCGGTCTACTGGCTGCTGGTCGCGGCCACCAAGTCGAACGACAGCCTCTACGGCTCCTTCGGCCTGTGGTTCGACGACCCGCGGCTGTGGGACAACCTGGGCCGCGTCTTCAGCTACGACGGGCACATCTACCTGCGCTGGACGCTGAATTCCCTGCTGTACGCGGGCGTCGGCGCGGTGCTGGCGACGCTCCTGTCCGCCGCGGCCGGCTTCGCGCTCGCCAAGTACCGCTTCGCGGGCCGGGAGGCGGTGTTCAAGTTCGTCCTCGCCGGCGTGCTGCTGCCCTCGACGGCGCTGGCGCTGCCGCTGTACCTGATGTTCAGCAAGCTGGAGCTGACCAACACCTACTGGGGCGTCCTGATACCCAGCGTCGTCAGCCCGTTCGGCGTCTACCTGTGCCGCATCTACGCGGAGGCGGCGGTGCCCGACACGCTGCTGGAGGCGGCGCGCGTGGACGGCGCCGGCGAGGGGCGGATCTTCTTCTCGCTGGTGCTGCGGATCATGACCCCGGCGCTGGTGACCGTCTTCCTCTTCCAGTTCGTGCACATCTGGAACAACTACTTCCTGCCGTTGGTGATGCTCTCCGACGACCGGAAGTACCCCATCACCCTCGGGCTGGTCACCTGGCAGCAGGCCGCGGACCGGGTGCCGGAACTCACGCAGTACACCATCGGCGGCGCCTTCGTGTCCGTCATCCCCCTGGCCGTCGCGATGCTCGTCCTCCAGCGCTTCTGGCAGACCGGGCTCACCGAGGGCAGCGTCAAGGAGTAGGCAGTTGAAGATCACCCGGGTCGAGACCTTCGCCGTGCCGCCGCGCTGGCTGTTCTGCCGGATCGAGACGGACGACGGCCTCGTGGGCTGGGGCGAGCCCGTCGTGGAGGGCCGGGCGGCGACCGTCCGCACGGCCGTCCGCGAACTCGCCGAGCAGTTCCTCCTGGGCGCCGACCCGCTGCGGATCGAGGACCACTGGCAGCTCATGACCAAGGGCTCGTTCTACCGCGGCGGCCCCGTGCTCTCCTCCGCCGTCGCCGGTCTCGACCAGGCGCTGTGGGACCTCGCGGGCAAGGCGTACGGCGCGCCCGTGCACCATTTGCTCGGGGGTCCGGTGCGCGAGCGCGCCCGCGCGTACTGCTGGGTCGGCGGCGACGAGCCCGGCGAGGTGCGCGACCAGGTGGCCGCGCAGGTGGAGGCGGGCTTCACGGCGGTGAAGATGAACGGCTCGGGGCGGATGGACCGGCTCCCGGACGTCGCGGAGCTGCGCCGGGTCGCCGCGCGCGCGGAGGCCGCCCGCGACGCGCTCGGCCCGGAGCGGGACTTCGCCGTCGACTTCCACGGGCGCTTCTCGGCGGCGGGCGCGATCCGGGCGATCGGGGTGCTGGAGCCGTACGGGCCGATGTTCGTGGAGGAGCCGGTGCTGCCCGAGCACACGCATCTGCTGGAGCGGGTCACCGGCTCGACGACGCTGCCGGTCGCGACGGGCGAGCGGCTGTTCTCGCGCGGCGAGATGCTGCCGGCGCTGCGGGCGGGCGTCGCGGTGCTGCAGCCGGACCTCTCGCACGCCGGCGGGATCTCGGAGTGCCGGCGGATCGCCTCGCTGGCCGAGACGTTCGACGTGCCGGTCGCGCCGCACTGCCCGCTGGGGCCGCTGGCGCTGGCCGCGAGCCTGCAACTGGCCTTCTGCACACCGAACTTCCTCATCCAGGAGCAGTCGATCGGCATCCACTACAACACCGGCGCGGAACTGCTCGACTACGTCGCGGACCCGGAGGTCTTCCGCTTCCACGCCGGGCACCTGCTCCGGCCGACCGGGCCGGGGCTGGGCGTGGAGATCGACGAGCGGGCGGTACGGAAGGCGGACGGCACGGCGGCCGACTGGCACAACCCGGTGTGGCGGCACCCGGACGGGTCCTATGCGGAGTGGTGACGGGCCGGGG
>NZ_JACBXC010000245.1 GCF_013870535.1 Streptomyces phytophilus
CGGCCCAGCGGACGGCGTTGGCGATGACCCGGCGCACGTCCGGGTGGTGGTAGACGGGGTAGTCCTGGTCGCCGGGGCTGAAGTAGAAGATCCTGCCGTGCCCGCGGCGGAACGTGCAGCCGCTGCGGAAGACCTCGCCGCCGCTGAACGAACTGAGGAAGACCAGCTCGTCGGGGGCGGGGATGTCGAAGAACTCCCCGTACATCTCCTGCTGTTCGATGACGATCGGGTGCGGCACCCCGGCGGCGATGGGGTGCGCGGGGTCGACCGTCCAGACCAGCTCGCGGTCGTCCGCGGCGCGCCAGCGCAGGGTGCAGGTGGTGCCCATGAGCCGGGTGAAGATCTTCGACCAGTGCGCGGAGTGCAGCACGATCAGGCCCATCCCGGCGAGCACCCGCCGGTGCACCCGATTGACGACCTCGTCGGACACCTCGCGGTGGGCCAGGTGTCCCCACCAGGTCAGCACGTCCGTCTCCGCGAGCACCTCCTCGGTCAGCCCGTGCTCGGGCTCCGCCAGCGTCGCCGTACGCAGCCGGGCCCCCTCGCCCAGGTGCTCCGCGATGCCCTGGGCGATGGCACCGTGCATGCCGTCCGGATACCGCCCGGCGACCTCGGGATCGCGCTGCTCGTGGAGTCCTTCGCCCCAGACCGTCACGCGCAGGGCGGCCGGTGGCTTCGGCGACGACATGGCATCTCCCCTTGTGCCGGAAAAAACACGCAGAAAACTTTCGAAGCGGAGTAACGGAAGCTAGGGCGCTCGCGGGGAACCGTCAAGATCCGCGGCAGGCGGCGTGCCGTGGCCGGAGCCAGGGGAATCGAGTAGCGTGCGGGCGACGGGGCGGGCCATGGGAAAGCGCCGCGCCGCGCACTACAATGTTCCGAAAGAATTGTCGGTAGGGCAGAGAGCGGATCGTGACACGTACCGGGATGCCGCGACCCACACTCGCGCAGATCGCCGAGACGGCCGGCGTGTCGATCTCCACCGTCTCCAAGGTCCTCAACGGCCGCGACGACGTCTCGCGGGACACCCGCGCCAAGGTCGACTCCGCCCTGCGCGAGCACCGGTACCGGCGGCGCGGCGCGTCGCTGCACGACCCCGGCGTCCGCTCCGTCGATCTCGTGATGAACGGCCTCGACGGGTCCTGGCCGGCGAGCGTCGCCAGCGGTCTGGAGGCGGCCGCGTACGAGGCCGGCGTGCACGTCGTGATCTCCGTGGCCCGGCAGGGCGCCTCCGCGAACAACCACTCGTCGCAGGACTGGGTGGACCGCGTGCTGGAGCGCGACAGCGCGGGCGTGGTGCTCGGCCTCATCGAGCCCGCCGCCGACCAGCTCGCCCGCCTGCGGGAGGCTCAGGTCCCCATCGTCGTCATCGACCCGCTCAGCGACCCGCCGCCCGACGTGGTCTCCGTGGGCACCACCAACTGGGCCGGCGCCTACGAGGCCACCACCCACCTGCTCGACCGCGGCCACCGGCGCATCGCGCTGGTGACCGGCCCGCCGCACCACCTCTACGCCCGCGCCCGCACCGCCGGCTACCACTCCGCGATGGCCGCGGCCGGCGCCGAGGTGCCGCCCGAGCTGGTCAGGCACGGGTCGTACGACCGCGCGAGCGGCGTGGAGCAGGTGCGGGCGCTCTTCGCGGCGCCGGATCCGCCGACGGCGCTGTTCATCTGCTCCGACCACATGGCCATCGGCGGGTACGAGGCGCTGGCCGGGGCGGGGCTGCGCGTGCCCGAGGACGTCAGCATCGTCGGCTTCGACGACCTCCCCGAGGCGCGCTGGGTCTCCCCGGCGCTGACGACGGTGCGCCAGCCGCTCAAGGACATGGGCGGCAGCGCGCTGCGCACGCTGCTGCGGCTGATGAACGGCGACGAGCCGGAGAGCCCGCGCGTCGAGCTGGCGACGACCCTGGTCGTACGCGGCAGCACCGCCGTCCGCGACTGACCGGAGCGCACGCCTCCGCCGCGGGTCCCGTACCCGCTTTCGAAAAAGTCCCCGTGCGGCCGCGTACGAAGCCTTGACGGTCGGCACGCCCTCTTCCTATCGTCCGTGCGTACGACAAGAGTTGCGAAACTTTTTTAGGACTGGGGAAGGGGTGACGCCCCATGGCCTCCGGCCGGCGGCGGGCTCTGGTGGTGCGCGGCGGCTGCGACGGCAACCGTCCGGTGCAGACGACGAACCTGTTCCTCCCGTTCCTCCGTGAGAACGGCTTCGAGGTCCTGGTCGAGGACTCCCTGGAGGTCTACGAGGACGAGGACCTGCTGCTCGGCACGGACCTCGTCCTCCAGTGCTGGGCCCGGGGCGACATCACCCGCGGCGAGAGCGCCGGGCTGCTCGCGGCGGTCCGGGCAGGCACCGGCTTCGCCGGCTGGCACAGGGGAGTCGTCGACGCCTTCCCGGAGGACCCCGACTACCAGTTGATGACGGGCGGTACGTTCGCCGGGAACCCCGCCGGCCCCGTACCGCTGCGCGCCCACCTGCGCGCCGAGCACGCCGACCATCCGGTCGTCGCCGGACTCGGCGACTTCGCGGTGGACACCGACCCGTGCTGGACGCTGACCGACCCCCTGAACGACGTGCTGGCCACGGTCACGTTCGACCCCGACGACACGCGGCAGCGGGCCGTGGCCGTTCCCGCGGTGTGGACCAGGACGTGGGGCAAGGGGCGCGTCTTCGTCTCCACCGTCGGCCGCGTCCCCGCCGACTTCGGCAACCCCCACGTGCGCACCCTCACCCGGCAGGGACTCCTGTGGGCGAGCCGCTGACGGCCCCGCGGGCCGGCGCCCTGCCGGGCCGACACCCCTCCGAGCCGACACCTCCCGACCGGACCCGACCCCGACACGTACACCCCCCAACTCTCGTAGGAGAGATCACGTGCACAAGAGACGACTGCACAGATGCCTCAGCCTGCTGGCCGCCGGCCTCCTCGCCGGCCCGGCCGTCCTGCTGAGCACCGCCGCCCCCGGGGCCGCCGCGCACGAACCGGAGGCGCCCGCCGCCGAGTTCCAGCAGGTGCCGCTGGCCAAGGGCGACGCCGAGACGGGCGAGCCGATGACCATGGCGATGCTCCCGGACAACTCGGTCCTGCACACCTCGCGCGACGGCACGGTGCGGCTGACCACCGCCGCCGGCGACACCAGCGTGGCCGGCACCCTCGACGTCTACAGCCACGACGAGGAGGGCCTGCAGGGCGTCGGCGTCGACCCCGGGTTCGAGGACAACCGCTTCGTCTACCTCTACTACGCGCCGCCGCTCGACACCCCCGCGGGCGACGCGCCGGAGACGGGCACCGCCGCCGACTTCGCGCCGTTCGACGGCGTCAACCGGCTCTCCCGGTTCGTACTGAAGGACGACGGCACCCTCGACACGGGCAGCGAGAAGAAGGTCCTCGACGTGCCCGCCTCCCGCGGCGTGTGCTGCCACGTCGGCGGCGACATCGACTTCGACGCCGACGGCAACCTCTACCTCTCCACCGGCGACGACACCAACCCGTTCCAGTCCTCGGGCTACTCGCCGATCGACGAACGCGCCGACCGCAACCCGGCCTTCGACGCCCAGCGCGGCTCGGCGAACACCAACGACCTGCGCGGCAAGATCCTGCGGATCAAGGTCGGCGCCGACGGCTCGTACGGCATACCCGAGGGCAACCTCTTCGAGCCGGGCACCGAGAAGACGCGTCCCGAGATCTACGCGATGGGCTTCCGCAACCCCTTCCGGTTCTCCGTCGACAAGCCCACCGGCACCGTCTACATCGGCGACTACGGCCCGGACGCCGGCGCGCCGGACCCCGACCGCGGCCCCGCGGGGCAGGTCGAGTTCGCCCGGATCACCGAGCCGGGCAACTACGGCTGGCCGTACTGCACCGGCGACAACGACGCCTACAAGGAGTACGACTTCGCCACCGGGACCGCCGGCGGCACCTACGACTGCGCGGCCCCCGTCAACAACTCGCCGCACAACACCGGCCTGACCGAACTGCCGCCGGCGCAGCCCGCGTGGATCCCCTACGACGGCGGCTCCGTACCCGAGTTCGGCACCGGCTCCGAGTCCCCCATGGGCGGCCCCGTCTACCGCGAGGCGGAGACGGACCCCGACTCGGCCGTGAAGTTCCCCGCCGAGTACGACGGCGACTTCTTCGCCGGCGAGTACGGCCGCAAGTGGATCAAGCGGATCGAGCACGGCGACGACGGCACCGTCTCCGCGATCAACGACTTCCCCTGGACCGGCACCCAGGTGATGGACATGGACTTCGGCTCGGACGGCGCGCTGTACGTCCTGGACTACGGCACCTCGCCCGACACCCGCGGCCTGTACCGCATCGAGAACATCACCGGCGGCCGGTCCCCGATCGCCGAGGCGTCGGCCGACGTCACCTCCGGGCAGGCGCCCCTGGCCGTGCAGTTCTCCTCCGAGGGCACCACCGACCCGGACAGCACCGACCTGACGTACGCCTGGGACTTCGGTGACGGCGCCACCTCCGACGAGGCCGGCCCCGCGCACACGTACGCCGAGAACGGCACCTACGACGCCGCCCTGACCGTCACCGACCCCGAAGGGCTCAGCGGCAGCGCCAACGTGACGGTCACCGTGGGCAACACCGCCCCCACCGTGACGCTCGACCTGCCCGCGGACGGCCAGCTGTTCTCCTTCGGCGACGACGTCCCCTTCGAGGTGACCGCCACCGACCCGGAGGACGGCGAGGTCGACTGCGCGAAGGTGACCGTCACCTACGGCCTCGGGCACGACGAACACGCCCACCCCATCACCTCGGCCAACGGCTGCACGGGCACCATCAACTCGCCCGCCGACGGTGAGCACGACCCCAACGCCAACCTCTACGGCCACTTCACCGCCACGTACACCGACGGCGGAGGCGGCGGTCAGGGCGCCCTGACCGGGACGGACACCTCCCTGGCCCAGCCGAAGAACCGGCAGGCCGAGCACTACACCGACGCCGAGGGGGTCAAGCAGTTCAGCAAGGACCCGGCCCACGGGGGCAGGACCGTCGGCGACATCCACAACGGCGACTGGATCGCCTTCGAGCCGTACGTGCTGGAGGATGCCACCGCGTTCACGGCCCGGGTCTCCTCCGCCGGCATCGGCGGCACCCTGGAGGTCCGTGCCGGTGCCCCGGACGGCGCGCTGCTCGGCTCGGCCGAGGTGCCGGTGACCGGCGGCTGGGAGACCTTCCAGGACGTGTCGGCGGACCTGTCGGGCGCCCCGGCGGGCACGACGGCGCTGTACCTGGTCTTCACCGGCGGCGACGGCTCGTACCTCTTCGACGTGGACGACTTCACGTTCACGACCGGCACCCCGGTCGAGCAGGACGAGAACGTCCTCGTCTTCTCCAAGACCGCCGGCTTCCGGCACGACTCGATACCCGAGGGCATCGCCGCCATCGAGGAACTCGGCGCCGAGAACGGCTTCTCCGTCGACGCCACCGAGGACGGCGGCGCCTTCACCGCCGGGAACCTGGAGCAGTACGAGGCCGTCGTCTTCCTCTCCACCACCGGCGACGTCCTCGACGCCGGCCAGCAGCAGGCGTTCGAGGAGTACGTCGCCGGCGGCGGCGGTTACGTCGGCGTCCACTCCGCGGCCGACAGCGAGTACGACTGGGAGTTCTACGGCGGCCTGGTGGGCGCCTACTTCGACGGCCACCCGGCGATCCAGGAGGCCACCGTCAAGGTCGAGGACAGGAACCACCCCGCCACCGAGCACCTGGACGAGGAGTGGGTGCGCACCGACGAGTGGTACAACTACCGCACCAACCCGCGTGAGCAGGCCCGCGTCCTCGCCACCCTCGACGAGTCCAGCTACTCCGGCGGCACCATGGGCGAGGACCACCCCATCGCCTGGTGCCAGAGCTACGAGGGCGGCCGGTCCTTCTACACCGGCGGCGGCCACACCAAGGAGTCGTACGCCGAAGCGGCCTTCCGCTCGCACCTGCTCGGCGGCATCCGGTACGCCACCGGCGCGGCCGCGGCCGACTGCGGCGCAGGCGCGGGGCCCGCGTAGCTCCCGGCTACGCCGCCACATGTCAACCTGCGTTGACATCCGCCGGGTGTCAACGTAGGTTGACGTCATGAGTGATGCGACCGAGCTTGCCGAGCGGGCCGGGGGCGCCGACCCCCGGGAAGGGCTCCGGGCCGTCGCCGCGCTGCGGCGGCTGCTGGAGCAGTTGGAGGCCGTGCAGGTGCGCAGTGCGCGCAACCAGGGCTGGTCGTGGCAGGAGGTCGCGGCCGAGCTGGGGGTCAGCCGGCAGGCGGTACACAAGAAGCACGGGAGGCGCTGATGTTCGAACGGTTCACCGAATCCGCCAGGGAGGTCGTCCGCGGCGCGGCGGCCCGTGCGGAACGGGACGGCGAGTCCCACGTCGCCTCCGAGCACCTACTGCGGCAGCTCCTCGACGGATCCGGCACCCCCGGG
>NZ_JACBXC010000246.1 GCF_013870535.1 Streptomyces phytophilus
CGAGCTGCAACTCCTGCGGATATAGGCGCGGCCCGCCCGGCATCCCCGTAAGACCCGTGTACGCCCTGTCCAGGGCGGGGTGCCGTGCTGCCGCACGCCTTCACATCCGTACGTTCCGCGCGCCGGCACCCGGCGTGCGCGAAGGAGTTGCACAGTCATGATCCGCACACGTTCCCTGTTCCGCCGCGGCGCCGCGGTGGCGACCGCAGGCGCCGTCGCCCTCCTCCTCGCCGCCTGCGGCAGCGACGACGACGGCTCGGCCGGCCACCACGGCAAGGACGACGCCGCCGCGTCCGGCCCCGCCGCCTCCAAGGAGGACCGCAACGCCGCCGACGTCACCTTCGCCAAGGGGATGATCCCCCACCACCGCCAGGCCGTGGAGATGGCGGACCTCGCGCCCGGCCGGGCCGCGTCCGACGAGGTCAAGAAGCTCGCCGCGGACATCAAGAAGGCCCAGGGCCCGGAGATCGAGACGCTCTCCGGCTGGCTCGACTCCTGGGGCGAGGAGGTGCCCGCGGAAGGCGGGATGGACCACTCCATGCACGGCTCCGCCGGCGGCATGATGTCCGCGGAGGACATGAAGGAGCTGGAGGAGGCGAAGGGCGCCGCGTTCGACACCGCATTCATGGAGATGATGATCGAGCACCACGAGGGCGCCGTCGCCATGGCCGAGACCGAGCGGGCCGACGGTGCGTACCCGCCCGTGAAGAAGATGGCCGGGGAGATCATCAGCGCCCAGGAAGCCGAGATCGACGCGATGGAGTCGCTGCTCGACAAGGGCTGACGCAGTCCGCGCGCAGGGCGGGCGGCGACCCCGCCGCCCGCCCTACGCGTACTGCAGCACCCGCCGCCGTACGGCCACGACGGCCGTCAGCGAGACGCTGAGCGTGAGGACGTACGCCGCGAACGCCCAGGCCGCCGGGGACCACGAGGAGATCGTCAGCAGCGTCACGGTGGCGCCGGTGCCGACGAGGACGTAGAAGAGGAGGTTCTCCGAGGCGGGGTCCCGCCACGCCTTCACGACGGTCGGCAGCGCCGCCGCCGCGTCGGCCGCCACCGCGAACACCACGGCGAGCGCCGCCTCGCCGAGCCCCAGCCACACCCCGACGGCGGCGACGGCGACGACCGCGCAGGCCAGGTCGAAGACGCCGAGCCGCGCCAGGTTCCGCCGGGTGCACAGCCCGGTCACCACGACGACGAGCGGCCCGACCCCGGCCACCAGCGTCTGCACCGAGGGCAGCCCCACACCGGAGTCGAGCTGCGCGGAGAACGCGATCAGCGGCACCGCGGCCCACAGCGACCAGGTCACGAGGTTCGGCCGCACGGTGCCGCGGACCACGGCGACCGCGTACCGCACACTCCCGGCGATCCCGAGCACGGCACTGACGAACACCCAGCGCGGATCGATCAACCCGAACCCCTCTCCTTGCGCCGGCGGCCGAACGCGGCGGTGGCGAAGCCGATGCCCGCGGCGGCCAGGTTCAGCACGCCGCCGACCACAGGTGCGAACAGTACGAGTTGCTGGAGCATTTCTGACTCCCGTCTAGGTGCGGATCGGACGAGAGAAATGGTGTGAGCGCGGTGCGTTGGAGTGAGGCCGCCGGGTGTGACGGCACACCCGAGACCGCCGACGGCACACCTGCCACCTGCACGTATGGGAGAGAAGTGCGTTACGGGGAGCGCACGTTCGGCGCACGGCCGACTAGGGTCGGGGCAGCCTGACGAGGGCGTCGGCGACGAGTTCGTCGACATCGGGCACGGTGGCGCCGAGCCGTCTCAAGCGCGCCGCGGCCTCCCGGAGGGTATGGCGAGTCTCGCGTGCCGCGATCAGCAGATGGGAGAGCGTCACGGGTCTGTTGAGTCTCGCCGGACTGTTGCCGATGTCCGTGGCGTCGAGTAGTCGGATGTCATCTGCATCCGGGGTCTCCGGCAGATCGGCCGGGATCGGAAGGCCGTAGCCGGCGAGTCGCTCGGCCGCTGCGCGCGGAGAAACTCCCAATTCCACGAAGGCAAGGATGAAGTGGGCTTGCGGCAGGGGGGTCTCCATGTCCAGCCAAGGGGACGCGCCGTCGAGATCCCTGGAGAGGAGTTGCAGCGTGAGGCCGTCGATCTTCGACGGAAGCTCGCCCGACGGCACATCCATCCCGTACTCCGCCAGCCGCGCCGCGGCCTGGTCGGGCTGCATCCCGGCCTTTCGGCTGCTCGCGAGAATCTGCCACAGCGGAACCCGCTCGCCCGCTGCCAGTGAAGAAGGCCGATCGTCGTGGCTGAGCAGTTTCAGGTCGCTCGTGACAGGCCAGTCCGGCAGCCGTTCGGGAACCACGATGCCGCGTGCGGCAAGCCGGTCCGCGACTTCGGACAAGGACACGTCCAGCGCGATGGCCGCGCGAACGAGGTGCCTGGGTGCGAGGGGACTGCGTGGATCGAACTCTCTCCGTTCGTCATAGGTGAGACCCCAGTCGAACAGCACCAAGTCCTCCGCACGCGGAATGTCGGGCAGCGTGAGCCGTTCGGCACGGAGGCCGAAGGCTGTGAGCCTGTCACACACCTGGGGAACGGACAGGCCGGTTCGTGCTGCGGCCCGGACGATATGGGACGCTGGGAGCGGATGCGGCCCCCCGTTGATCCATTGATACCAAGGGTTCCCGCCCGTCGTATCGGCCACGGACCAATTGAGGAGCGGCAAGTCCTGCTCCGAGAACGACTCCGGGGGAAGGCGAGAGGTGAACCGGAAGTCGTAGCGCTCCAGGCGGCGTTGTCCTTTGCGCAACTCGATCCCGTATTGGAGTGCGATAGCGACGAGATGCCCGACCGGCACGGGTTCGGTGATGTCCCACCAGTCGGGCTGGCCGTCACGCCTGCAACTGAGCAGTGCGAGATCTACGCGGTCGACCTGAGCGTCCGATGCGAAACGCTCGGGCACGATCTCGTGGCAGCCCAGTTCGACGGCACGGTGGGCGACTTCACGGGGCGAGGCGCCGGTCATCATGGCGGTCCAGAGGACATGACCGGGGCGTTTCCGGAGTTCTGTCTCCTCCCAGGACCATGCCCGCGCGCTGAGCTGGTTCGTCTCGTCGGCGGTACTCCCCGCACCGCCCAGCAGAAGCGCGTCGGTGGGCAGTGCCGGAAGAACAGGGTCGGTGGTTTCCACTCCCAGGGCATCGAGATCGCTTCGGGCGCCGTGCGCGACGAGACGCCATATGAGCACGTGGTCAGGTGGGTTGTCGCCAAAATCCCAGTTCCACAGGGTGGCCGGCTCGTCATCGAGCCCGCGCCCGTGCGCGCGCTTGTCGCCCTCCAGGACCAGATGCGCATCCTGGAGGAAGCACCCCACCTCCGGAACCCGGATCTCCCCCGTCCGCGTCCTGAACGACACACCCGCCTCAATGGCAGCTTCTGTGACCAGGTCGCCGAGCCGAGGGCTCGCCTCCGTCACGGCGCTCACCCACCGGACGTCCAGCAACTCCCGGCCGTCCGTCATCAACGACCCGGTCGCCGCGCGCAGCAACTTCTCCACATTCGCCGAGACGTCCGACAGCACCTGCCTGCGGTCCACCGACAGCCTGTCCGGTGCGCTGCGTCGCGTGAGGTTGACCACCGCGCCGCGCAGTATGCCGTCGCGGAAGCCCGCGAAGACCCCGTTGCGGACCACCGGCCTGACGTACAGGCCGTCCACCAAGAGGCCGCCGCCGTGTTCGCACCAGACCACCTGGCCGTTGCCCCGCTCGTCCTGCCAGGGCACGAGGGTCCCGTGGGCGTCGAGACCTTCGGGCTGCCACGCCGGGCGTATCCGGGGGTTGAGCACGCCCGGCTCCCAGCGCTCGCGCTGGGTGCCGTGCTCGGCGACGGTCTCGAACTCGGCGATGCCCAGCAGTTGCCGGAGTTCCTCCACGCACGAGGGCGCCTGCTCGGCGTTCCGCAGGTACAGCTTGACCGACGTGCCCGGGGAGCGGCTCTCCGGCAGGTGCTCGATGCGGAACAGGTGGCCGGGGCCGAAGATGGAGACCTTCATGGCCGGATGGGGCCGGTTGCCGCGTTCCAGTGGGCGGGTGACCACTTCGATCTCGTCGGCGATCATGAAGTAGCTCAGCACGCCGATGCCGAAACGGCTGTTGGGGTAGAAGGGGACGGGTGTCGCGGCCCCTTTCCACTCCGCCGACTCCACCAGGAACTCGGTCAGGTCGGTGAAGCGCACTCCCGCCTGCGCGAACACCTCGGTGAGTACCGCCTCGGTCATGCCGATGCCGTTGTCGCGGCATTCGAGGTAGGCGCGGCCGTCGCGGTCCACTCCCTGGACGAAGTGGATGCGGCCGTTCCAGTCGTCGGGCCAGTCGCCGCGCTGCCGCCGGTACGCGAGCCGGGCGCGGCGCCAGCGGCAGGCGTCGAGCGCGTTCTGGTACAGCTCACGGACGGCCAGGCCGCGGTCCTTGTAGAGCTGTTCGCCCATGAGGAGGCCCTGTACCCGCCGCTCGTCCAGGCGGAAGCGGCTGACGTGCTGGAAGAGCGGCCGCCCGTCCTCGTCGATGTCGGGTCTGACGTCGTCTGCGGAGGCCCGTGACGGCAGCCGGGTGAGCATCTCCACGGCGGGCCGGCCGGCGCAGACGCGCCGGACCGCGTGCAGCAGGGTGTCGACCTGGCGGGCGTACTGCCGCAACCCCTCCAGTTCGGCGGGGTGGTGGCAGTCGGTCCGCAGCACCAGGCAGTCCGATTGCAGCACCCACTTCGCGCGGCTCGTCACGGTGTCACGGAGCCGGTCCAGCTCCACCGCGCTGGGGATGCCCAGGTGGCGTACGACGATGTCGGGCAGCCGGATGACGTCGATGGCGACCGCGTAGGCGACGGCCAGGAGGTGGCTGAGCAGCAGCTCCCGTACCTGCTGCTGGTCCGGCTCGCCGGGGAAGAGGACGTTCACGGGCTGCGGGGTGTGCTGCCGGTCGGTGTCGGCGAGTTCGGCCGGGTCGAGGCGCAGCCCGGCGAGGAACCGTTGGACGGCCTTGGCCTCCAGGACCTCGTCCCGCATCCGCGGGTCGGTGACGTCCGCGTCCTGAAGCAGCCGTCGGATCGCGCCGAGGCGGTACGCGTCGGGGAAGCGGGCGGCCCAGCGGTGGAACAGCCACCAGCCGATCTCGGGGCCGGCGGGGTCGCGGTCTGGCAGCGCGGGGGCGTGGGCGCGTTCGACGAGTTCCTGATGTCCTTTGCAGAATGCCTCGAAGTCGCGCCGTGGTGCCTCCGCGTGGTCCGCGACGCCCAGCTCCAGCGGCCGGATTTCGTGCAGGGCGGCCAGCGTCCGCACCATGTGGGTGTGGTGCAGCAGCGGAACCAGCGCCAGCAGCGCCGCTTCGGCGGGCGAGAGGTCCGGGGTGTCCTCCCACGTCGTACGCACCAGCCAGTCCGCCCGCCTGGCGAACCGGTCGGCGAGGTCGGTGTCGAGCCAGGGGTCGCCCGCGAGGGTGCGCTCGGCCTCGGCACTCAGCGCGGCCAGGCGTTCGGCGACGGAGACGGACTGCTCGCGGAGGTCCGCGGTGTCCAAGTCCCCGTCGACCAGGTTCCAGGCGGCGTGTTCGGCTACGTACCGCGCCCAGGGGTGCTGCGTCCCGGATTGCGGTCGGCCCCGCTTCGCCTTCCGCTCCACGGCTCGTTCCTCGACGCGGGCCCGGTCGAGGAGGCGGCGGCCGTTCGCTGCCTCGTCGGCGCCGCCGCCCAGGGCCCGGACGAGCGCCGTTACCTGCCGGTCGTCGACGGGCAGGCGCATGCCGCGCAGCATGTCGTTGACGTAGGACGGGGATTCGAGGTTCATGGCCGCGGTGATGTCGCGGCGGCTCTTCAACCCGTTGTCGGCGTGGACCCGGTCGAGGAACTCCAGCAGCTTGCGGTGTGCTCCGGACTCCGGCCATTTGCCGCGGTCGATCGGTTCCCCTCTGCCCACGCGACGTGTCTACACCATCCCGGCATTACGGAACCACCGAACCAGCCGGTTGTGCTGCGGCCGTGACGCCGCTGCTGGTGCTGTGCCGCCGCGCCGCACACCTAGCAGTTGCAGTCGCAGCACTCACAGCAGTTGCAGCAGCCGTCGCAACCGCCGCACCCGCCGCAGTCGTTGCCGCCCTTCTCCTTGTGCTCCTCCTTCTCCCCCTCCGCGCCCTGCCCCAGTGGCGTGAAGGCGGGCGGCGGCGGGCCGAACTCGCCGCCCGCGTGCGCGAAGGTGCGGCGCACCGCCCGCTCCAACTCGCCGACCAGCAGCACGCGGACCAGCCGGTCGTCGGTGAACTCCGCGTCCGCCAGGGCGAGTGCGACGCCGCGGGTCGCGTCGTCGCAGAGCTGACGTACCCGGGCGGGCTCCGTCGCGGTCGCCATGATGGGGTTCCACGCGCCCGTACGCCGGTCTTCCGCCGCGTCCTGCACGGCGTCCAGCAGGTGCGCGAC
>NZ_JACBXC010000247.1 GCF_013870535.1 Streptomyces phytophilus
CGCCACCAGCAGCGGACGGCCCAGCTCGGCGCGCAGCCGGGCGAGGCTGTTCAGCAGTACGAGGTCGTGCGGCGCCTGCTTGGCGAAGCCGAGGCCCGGGTCGGCGATGATCCGCTCGAAGTCGACCCCGCCGGCCACCGCCCGGTCGACGCTGCGGCGCAGTTCGTCGACGACCTCGGTGACGGTGTCCGCGTAGACGGCGCGGTTGTTCATGTCGATGGACTGCCCGCGCCAGTGCATGACGACGAACGGCACCCCGGCCGCGGCGACCGCCGGCACCATCCCCGGGTCCGCCTGGCCGCCGCTGACGTCGTTGACGAGCCGCGCGCCGACGGCGACCGCCTGCTCGGCGACCGCGGCGCGCATGGTGTCGACGGAGACGAGTACGCCCTCGGCCGCGAGGCCCCGTACGACGGGCAGGACGCGGCGCAGCTCCTCGTCCTCGTCCACGCGGGGCGCGCCGGGGCGGGTGGACTCGCCGCCGACGTCGACGATGTCGGCGCCGGTGGCGACGAGGTCGATGCCGTGCTTGATGGCGGCCGCGGAGTCGAACCAGAGGCCGCCGTCGGAGAAGGAGTCGGGGGTGACGTTGACGACGCCCATGACGGCGCAGCGGCCGAAGTCCGGCAGCCCCGCCACCTGCCCCCTGCGCGTATCCGTCATACCCCCAGCGTATGCGCCACCGGTACGACCGGGCCCGGCGGGCACCGGGGACGCCGGCCCGCGCGGGGGCCGGGGCGGTTCGCCGCGGCGGGGATGCGGGGCGTAGGGCGGCCGAGGCGGTGCGTACGGGCACGGGGCGATGTCAGAGGGCGCGCCTACCCTTGGGCGGGTGTGCGGGGCTGGTAGGACGGCAGACCGCGGAGCCGGTGGGGGGCCCGGGGTACGGGGGGCCCGGGGTACGGGCCATCGGGCGTCGGCCGAGGGGACGGCCCGCGGGCGAGGCAGCTCCCCGGGTCTTGCAGGCCAGGCACGCTCTCGGGCTCAGGGCAGACAGGCCCCCCGGCCTACGGGCCTGGCGGTGCCCGCCCCGTACGCCCGCCCGGTCAGGCGTTGCGGATCGGCCTGAAGCCCGTGTTGCCGCTTGAGCTGTCCGGCGTGTTCCCCATCCGCGCCGACGTGCGGTACCGCAGGCAGTACGACTCGTGGCACATGTGCGACCCCCCCTTCAGCACCCGCGACTGCCCCAGCCGCGGCCCCCGCGGGTTGTCACGCGGTGCCTTCCGGTGGTGCCGCGCGTGGAACCAGTCCGCGCACCACTCCCACACGTTCCCCGTGGCGTTGTACAGCCCGTAGTCGTTCGGCTCGAACGCGTCCACCGGGCAGGTGCCCCGGTAGCCGTCCGCCGCCGTGTTGCGGTCCGGGAAGGTGCCGCGCCAGATGTTCATCCGGTACGCGCCCTCCGGCTCCCGCTCCGCACCCCACGGGTACGGCTCGCCCGTCAGCCCGCCGCGCGCCGCGTACTCCCACTCCGCCTCCGTCGGCAGCCGCCCGCCCGCCCAGTCGCAGAACGCGACCGCGTCGGCGTGCGAGACGTGCACCACCGGGTGGTCCCACCGGCCGCGCAGGCCCGAGCCGGGCCCCTCGGGGTGCCGCCAGTCCGCCTGGTGGACCCGCCGCCACCAGGGCGTCTGCGGCGGCGAGGCGGTGGGCGGGAAGTTCTTGGGCAGGAAGCCCGCGAAGACGAAGGACCAGCCGTAGCGCTCGGCGTCCGTGACGTACGACATAGCGTCGGTGAAGGCTGCGAACTCCT
The DNA here is from genome assembly GCF_013870535.1 of Streptomyces phytophilus. Taxonomy (GTDB): domain Bacteria; phylum Actinomycetota; class Actinomycetes; order Streptomycetales; family Streptomycetaceae; genus Streptomyces; species Streptomyces phytophilus. The sequence continues at coordinate 1,754 of NZ_JACBXC010000247.1, forward strand.
CGTTCGTCACCGCCGTCGCCGCGACGGCGAAGCCGTCGACCGTCACCTCGCGCGCCGGGCCCTCCCCGTCGGCCGGGTACGGGCCGTCGTCGTAGCCCATCCGGAACGCCCCGCCGGGCAGCTCACGCCACCCTCCGCGCGGCTCGTACGCGGCCGGGACGGCGGCCCCGGCCCCAACCCCGGCTCCAGCCCCGGCAGCCGCCCCCGGAGCGGTGGCCTCCGTGCGCGCCGGCGCGACCTGCACCTCCGCGACGCCCGCGCGCCCCGGCGCGCAGCACGCGCGCGGCTCCGTACCCCCGGCCGCCATCAGCGCGCCCTGATCAGGCTCATCGCCTCGGCCCGCGTGGCCGGGTCCCGCAGCTGGCCGCGCACCGCCGACGTCAGCGTCTTCGCCCCCGGCTTCCGCACGCCCCGCATCGTCATGCACATGTGCTCGCACTCGATGACCACGATCACGCCCCGCGGCTCCAGTATCGACATCAGCGAGTCCGCGATCTGCGTGGTCAACCGTTCCTGCACCTGCGGCCTGCGCGCGTACACGTCCACCAGCCGCGCCAGCTTCGACAGCCCCGTGATCTTCCCGTCGTGCGACGGGATGTACCCCACGTGCGCGGAGCCCACGAACGGCACCAGGTGGTGCTCGCACGTGCTCTGCACCTCGATGTCCTTGACCAGCACCATCTCGTCGTGGCCCAGGTCGAACGTCGTCGTCAGCACGTCCTCGGGACGCTGCCGCAGCCCCGCGAATATCTCCTTGTACGCGCGCGCCACCCGCGCCGGCGTCTCCAGCAGACCCTCGCGGTCCGGGTCCTCGCCGACGGCGATGAGCAGTTCCCGCACGGCGTCCTCGGCGCGCTTCTCGTCGAAGTCGCCGTACCCCGCGTCGCCGTGTTCCGGTCCGTGTCCCGGCCGGACAGCCGCATCCGTCATCGTGGTGCCTCTCGTAGCTGCGCCAATGGCCGCGCCCCCAAGGCTAGAACCTCGGGGGCGCTGCACACATTCCAGCGGTATCCGCTACGGCTGACCGCCCTCGCTCGGCGACGGCTGGTGCTGCGGGCCCTCGCCCGGCAGCGTGCCGCCCCCGAGGCCGCCCGGCAGGCCGCCGTTGGCCGGCGGGGTATCGGCCTTGTCGAGCATCCTCGGGCCCGAGCCGTTCGTCTCCCGGGGGGAGGCGACCGGCGGCCGGGTGGAGGGGGTGCGCCGCGAGGAGCCGGTCCACGCAGGCCGCAGCGGGCGCTTGACCAGCGGGCGGAAGATCTCGGCGATCTCCTCCTTGCCCAGGGTCTCCCTCTCCAGCAGCTCCAGCACGAGGTTGTCGAGCACGTCGCGGTTCTCGACGAGCATCTCCCACGCCTCGTTGTGCGCGGTCTCGATCAGCTTCTTGACCTCCTCGTCGACCAGCGCGGCGACCTCCTCGGAGTAGTCGCGCTGGTGCGAGAGCTCCCGGCCCAGGAAGGGCTCGGACTGGTCGGAGCCGAACTTGATCGCGCCGAGCCGCTCGGTCATGCCGTACTGCGTGACCATCTTGCGGGCGAGGCCGGTGGCCTTCTCGATGTCGTTGGCGGCGCCGGTCGTCGGGTCGTGGAAGACCAGTTCCTCGGCGGCGCGGCCGCCCATCATGTACGCGAGCTGGTCGAGCATCTCGTTGCGCGTGGTGGAGTACTTGTCCTCGTCGGGCAGCACCATCGTGTAGCCGAGGGCGCGGCCGCGGGAGAGGATCGTCACCTTGTGCACCGGGTCGCCGCTGGGAGAGGCCGCCGCGACCAGGGCGTGCCCGCCCTCGTGGTACGCGGTGATCTTCTTCTCCTTCTCCGACATGATCCGGGAGCGCTTCTGCGGGCCGGCGACCACGCGGTCGATGGCCTCGTCCAGCATCTCGTTGTCGATCAGCTTCCTGTTGCTGCGCGCGGTGAGCAGCGCGGCCTCGTTCAGCACGTTGCTGAGGTCGGCGCCGGTGAAGCCGGGGGTGCGCCGGGCGACCGCGGACAGGTCGACGTCCGGGGCGACCGGCTTGCCCTTCTGGTGGACCTTGAGGATCTCCAGCCGGCCCTGCATGTCGGGGCTCTCCACGCCGATCTGCCGGTCGAAGCGGCCGGGGCGCAGCAGGGCGGGGTCGAGGATGTCGGGCCGGTTGGTGGCCGCGATGAGGATGACGCCGCCCTTGACGTCGAAGCCGTCCATCTCGACCAGGAGTTGGTTCAGCGTCTGCTCGCGCTCGTCGTGGCCGCCGCCCATGCCGGCGCCGCGGTGCCGGCCGACCGCGTCGATCTCGTCGACGAAGACGATGGCCGGGGCGTTCGCCTTGGCCTGCTCGAAGAGGTCGCGGACGCGGGAGGCGCCGACACCGACGAACATCTCGACGAAGTCGGAGCCGGAGATGGAGTAGAACGGCACGCCGGCCTCGCCGGCGACGGCGCGGGCCAGCAGCGTCTTGCCGGTGCCGGGCGGCCCGTAGAGCAGCACGCCCTTGGGGATCTTGGCGCCGACGGCCTGGAACTTCGCGGGCTCCTGCAGGAACTCCTTGATCTCGTGGAGCTCCTCCACGGCCTCGTCGGCCCCGGCCACGTCGGAGAAGGTCGTCTTCGGGGTGTCCTTCGTGATGAGCTTGGCCTTGGACTTCCCGAAGTTCATGACCCGGGAGCCGCCGCCCTGCATCTGGTTCATCAGGAAGAGGAAGACGAGGACGATCAGGACGAACGGCAGCAGGGAGAGCAGGATGCTGACGAACGGGTTGTCCTTGGTCGGCTTGACCGAGTACCCGTCGGGGATCTCGCCCGCGTCGAACTTCTCCTGCAGCTTGGTGGCGAGACCGGCACCCTGGGTGTCGATGTAGTTCGCCTGGACCTTGTCGCTGCCGTCGATCTTGTTGTCGCCCTTGAGCTGGACCTTGATGGTCTCGCTGTTGCCGGTGGTCAGCTCCGCGGAGCTGACCTTCTTGTCGTCGATCGCGGCGACGACTTTGGCGGTGTCAACGGACTTGTAGCCCTCGGAGGAGCCGACCAGTTGCATCAACAGGACCACGGCGAGGACGGCCAGCACGATCCACATGACCGGCCCACGGAAGTAGCGCTTCACGTCCATCCACACGGGGCGGTGTCCGCCCCGTCCCTCCTGCCCAGTGAGGCACGGCTGGCTCCTGACCGAGCCCGTGGCCGTGCGTATGCCTGTATGGGTCCAAACTGAAACGACTGACGTTCGGACGGTACCCCAGAATTGTCACCCGTCCCCGGCGGGGACGGCTAACAAACCGGCTTTCCCATGCTCCAACGGCGGGAAACCCCCCGGTGTTCCCCGGGCGGGACCCGTCGGCCCGCGTCCGGCCACCCGGGGGGTGGCGGCGGGCTGCCCCTCAGTCCGCGCAGCGGAAGCCGCAGACCGCGTCAGCCACCGTACACGTGCGGTGCGAGGGTGCCGACGAAGGGCAGGTTGCGGTACTTCTCCGCGTAGTCGAGGCCGTAGCCGACGACGAACTCGTTGGGGATGTCGAAGCCCACCCAGTCCACGTCGATGGGCACCTTCGCCGCCTCCGGCTTGCGCAGCAGCGTGAAGACCCGCAGCGAGGCCGGCCGGCGCGAGCCGAGGTTGGACAGCAGCCAGGAGAGCGTGAGGCCGGAGTCGATGATGTCCTCGACGATCAGCACGTGCCGGTCCTGGATGTCGGTGTCGAGGTCCTTGAGGATCCGTACGACACCGGAGGACTGGGTGCCCGCGCCGTAGGAGGACACGGCCATCCAGTCCATCGTCACCGGCGTGGAGAGCGTGCGGGCGAGGTCCGCCATGACCATCACGGCGCCCTTGAGCACCCCGACGATCAGGAGGTCCTTGCCGGCGTACTCCGCGTCGATCTTCGCGGCCGTCTCGGCGAGCTTGGCGTCGATCTCTTCCTTGGTGATGAGCACTTTCTCCAGCTCCGCGCCCATGTCCTTCGCATTCACCCGGGGTCACTCTCGTTCGTTCGACGACCACTGCCGAACGGACAGTCTGCCATCCGTTCTCCCGCCGGTCAGGAGCGCGTAGGACACGTTTTCCGCACGTCCGGCCCCTGGCCGGTGCCGGTACGGCCCCGCCGGCGGGCCGGTGCGCCGGCGGGATCCGCGGCCCCGCGGGTCCTCAGCCCTCCCGCCGGACGACGAGCCGGCCCTGTTCGCGACGGGCGGACACGCGGCCGGGGAGGTTGAGGGCGCTCTGCCCGCGCCAGCCGGTGATGAGCTTGTCCATCTCCTCGATGTGCCGGCTGAAGAGGGACCCGGCCGGGGCGCCGGCCGCGAGCGCGGCGCGGCGCAGGATGCGGCGGCGGACGGCGGGCGGCAGCACGTACAGCCCGCGGACGTCGAGGCCGCCGTCGGTGTCGCGTACGCCGCGCTCGGCGTCGGCGGCCCAGGAGTCCAGGGCGTCGGCGTCGTCGCGGGAGAGCCGCGCGGTACGGGCCAGGGAGGCGACGACGCCGCGGCCGAGGGCCTTCTCCAGCACGGGCAGCGCCTCGTGGCGGACGCGGGAGCGGGTGTAGGCGGGGTCGACGTTGTGCGGGTCGTCCCAGACGGGCAGGGACTGGACCATGCACGCCTTGCGGGCGACCTGGCGGTCGATCTGCAGGAACGGGCGGCGGTAGCGGCCGCCGGGCCCGGAGGCGGCGGCCATGCCGGACAGCGAGCGCACGCCGGAGCCGC
>NZ_JACBXC010000248.1 GCF_013870535.1 Streptomyces phytophilus
CGTCGTCGCCACCGGCCGGGGCGGCACCGCCGCCGAGGTCACCCGGCCGCTGACCCTCGGGGTGCCCGACTTCGAGCCGACCGACGCCTCGCTGAGCAGCCACCAGGCGCCGTACTGGTTCAACGACGCCAAGTTCGGCATCTTCATCCACTGGGGCGTGTACTCGGTGCCCGCCTGGGCGCCGGTCGGCAAGCAGTACGCGGAGTGGTACTGGCAGCAGATGAACGATCCGGGCAACCCGACGCACGCGCACCACCGGGAGGTCTACGGCGAGGACTTCGCCTACGACGACTTCATCCCGATGTTCCGGGCCGAGCGCTTCGACCCGCGCGCCTGGGTCGAGCTGTTCCAGGACGCGGGCGCGCAGTACCACGTGCTCACCTCCAAGCACCACGAGGGTTTCGCCCTGTGGGACACCAAGCTCTCCACCCGCAACTCCGTCGCGATGGGCCCGCGCCGCGACCTGGTCCGGGAGCTGTTCGACGCCTCCCGCAGGTACACCCCCGACCTGCACTGCGGGCTGTACTTCTCGATGCCGGAGTGGTTCAACCCGGACAACCCCTGGTACGGCCACGCCCCGCGCAACCCGTACACGCTGGAGCCGGTGCCGTACACCGGCTACACCTCGGGCCAGGACTACGTCCGCGACTACCAGGCCGCGCAGATGCTGGAGCTGATCCACGACTACGGCACCGAGATCATGTGGTGCGACATCGGCGGGGACAACGACAGCCACCGGGTGCTCGCCGAGTTCTACAACCACGCCAAGAACCGCCCCCGGCCGATCGAGGTGGTGGTGAACAACCGCTCCGGCATCGGCCCGCATGACTTCACCACGCCCGAGTACGAGGTGTACGAGAACACCGTCGTCGCCAAGTGGGAGGCCAGCCGCGGCCTCGACCCGCGGTCCTACGGCTACAACGCCGAGACCCCCGACGACGCGTACATGACGACCGAGGAGGTCGTGCACAGCCTCGTCGACATCGTCAGCAAGAACGGCAACTTCCTCCTCGACATCGGCCCGCGGGCCGACGGCACCATCCCCGAGATCATGGAGCGGCGGCTGCGCGAAACCGGCGCGTGGTTGCGCGTCAACGGCGAGGCGATCTACGGCACCACCTACTGGTCCCGGATGGCCCAGCTCGGCGAGGACCTGCGGTTCACCATGAAGCCCGACGCCTTCTACATCCACTCGCTCGCCGCACCCTCCTCCCGGCTGATCGTCGAGGCCCCGGTGCCTCTCAGGTCCGGCGACAAGATCACCATGCTGGGCTACGGCGGCCGCCCGCTGCACTGGGACACCGAGGGCGGCGCGCTGGTCATCGAGGTGCCCGCGGCGGCCCGCAGGGCCGGCCGGCACGCCTGGGTCTTCAAAGTGCACACCCGTCCCTCTTCCTGAAAAGCACCTCATGCGTCATCGTGCTCCACTGTCATCGAACGGCCTCGACGGAGAGGACGCACCATGGCAGGGCTCTGGAGCACCGACGGCGTACTGCGCCGCAAGCCCATAGAGCAGATCGGGACGACCGAGGGCGAGAGCGGCGAACAGCTCACCCGGGTCCTCGGGTTGTGGCAGCTCACGGCGATCGGCGTCGGCGGCATCATCGGCGCGGGCATCTTCGCGCTGGCCGGCGCGGTCGCCAACGGCACGGCGGGCCCCGCGGTGCTCGTCTCCTTCCTCATCGCGGGGGTGGCGAGCGCGGCGGCGGCCCTGTCGTACGCGGAGTTCGCCGGCCTGATCCCGAAGGCCGGCTCGGCGTACACGTACGGCTACGCGGTCCTCGGCGAACTCGCCGGGTGGTTCATCGGCTGGGATCTGCTGCTGGAGTACACCGCGATCGTCGCGGTGGTGGCGATCGGCATCTCCGGCTACTTCTCGTTCCTGATGGAGAACATGGGCGCCGACCTGCCGGCCTGGATGCTCGGCGCCCCCGGCACCGGCGAGGGGCACCGGGTCGACCTGTTCGCGGTCGTGCTGTGCCTGCTGGTGGCGTACCTGCTGACCCTCGGGATCAAGAACGCGGCGCGCTTCGAGACCGTCGTGGTGGTCCTGAAGGTCGTGGTCGTGCTCGTCGTCATCCTGGTCGGCGTCTTCCACATCGACACCGCCAACTACAACCCGTTCTTCCCCTACGGCGTCGGCGGTGCGTTCACCGGCGCGGCGACCGTGTTCTTCGCGGTCTTCGGCTACGACGCGATGTCGACGGCCGCCGAGGAGTCGAAGGAGTCGCAGCGGCACATGCCGAAGGCGATCCTCTACTCGCTGGCGATCTCGATGCTGCTGTACGTGGCCGCGACGCTGGTGCTGACGGGGATGCAGAACTACAAGGGCATCGACCCGGAGAGCGGCTTCTCCACGGCGTTCGAGTCGGTGGGCCTCGGCTGGCTGGCGAACCTGATCGCGGTGGGGGCGATCATCGGCATCCTCACGGTGATGTTCACCTTCATGCTGGGCGTCACCCGCGTCTGGTTCTCGATGAGCCGCGACGGGCTGCTGCCGAAGTGGTTCGCCAAGACCCACAGGACACGGCACGTGCCGACGCGGGTGACCTGGATCGTGGGCGTCGGCTCGGCGCTGATCGCGGGCTTCTTGAAGATCGGGGAGGCCGCGGAGCTGACAAACATCGGGATCCTGCTGGCCTTCGTGGTCGTGTGCGTCGCGGTGGTCGTGCTGCGCTACCGGCAGCCGGACCTGCCGCGCACGTTCCGCTGCCCGGGGATGCCGGTCGTGCCGCTGATAGGGGTCGGCTTTTCGATCTGGCTGGTGACGTTCCTGAAGTGGGAGACGTGGCTGCGGTTCGGCGTGTGGTTCGCGATCGGGATGGTCGTGTACTTCGCGTACTCCTACCGCCGCAGCGGGCTGGCGGCCGGCAGGGAGCCGGCGGCACCGGGCGGCCCGGGCCCGGACAAGCGCGAGGATCCGCGCGACTGACCCCGGCGGGGCGCCCCGTACCGGCCGCGGACGACGGGCCGTACGGGGCGCCCCCGCGGGCACTGAGACGCGACTGTGACCGCGCGCGGACCGGGACTCAACTCGGCGGTGCTTTCCTGAGGATGGGCGATGAGTTTCCGGCGCCCGCCGGGTCTCACCTTCCAGACGGCACACACCGCCACCGGCGGCCCGGCAGGGCCGCCGCCTCCCGACCGAGAGGTGTCCGATGTGCTCCCACCGGCCCGAGTGCCCCGCCTCCGACCGCCCTGACCGCGACGCCGCGCAGACCGTGGCCTTCCACCCCGAACAGGGCTGGAGCCTGCTGTGCAACGGCACGATCGTCTTCGACGACACCGGTGAACTGCTGCCGACCGGCGCCGTGGTCGCGCCGCGGCGCACGGTACGCCCCGGGCTGCTCGCCACCGCGGCCTGAGCCCCACCGGCGCCCCGCCCCGCCCCTCCCGCGTACGCCCTCGCCTGAGTGGAAGGGCCCCGCCGCCCGGCCGCGCCGGATCCTGTTCGTGCTCTGCACCGGGATCCGTGCAGAGATCCGCGGCGCGCGGCCTCACATCCGGGATCTCAGCACGTCGACCTCGCAGCCCGGCGCGAACGCGTCGAAGCCGTGCTCGACCAGCCAGCGGACCCCCAGCAGGCTCCGCAGCGACCACCACGCGCGGATCACGTCGCGGTCGACGTCGGTGCCGTAGCCGACGATGACGTCGTCGAGGTGCCCCTCGTGTCCGAGCGTCAAGGTGGCGAGGTCGAACAGGGCATCGCCCCGGCCCGCCTCGGACCAGTCGATGATGCCCGTGACCTCGTCGCCGTCGAGGAAGACGTGCTCGATCTGCAGGTCGCCGTGCGTGAACACCGCAGTCCACGGCCGGATCGCGGCATCGGCGACTTGGCGGTTGCGGGTGACCAGGTCGGCGGGCAGGACACCGTTCGCCACGAGCAGCTCGCACTCGCCGTCGAGTTCCGCCGCCAACTCGTCGGGGCCCTGCCGGCGCCGACCGCGCCAGGGCGGCAGCGGCGCCTCGTGCAACTGCCGGATGGCGGCACCCGCCGCGGCCCAGGCCGCCGGCGACGCCGCCGACGGCTCACCGAGACGGCCGAGCACCGTCCCCGGGAGTGCGGCGATCGCGAGCACGGACGGCTTGCGCCACAGCACCTCCGGTGTCGGGACCGGCACCAGGGCCATCGCCTCGACCTCGACGTCGATGCGCGCCTGATCGGCGTCGACCTTCAGGAACACATCGCCGACGCGCAGGGTCGCGCGCTCGGAATGGGCGACGACGACTTCGACCTCATCCATGGGCGCCCAGTATCCCGGTGATGATCGCCGACGTCGCCGGGTTTTCACCTGCGCAACGGCAACGCCCGGCCTCGGCGCCCCACCACGGTCCTGCTGCGAGCCCTAAGCTCTCCCTGGGTACTGGAGAGCTCGGGCGCAGGGAAGGCGATGCCGTGGACGTGCCGTTACTCATCTTGCTGGGAGCGTCCGGGGGTGCTCTGCGCGGGCTGGTGGACATCTACAACCGGGTCCTCGAATGGCAGACGGACCGCAGATCCTTCCGCCAGGCCCCGGCGGACCGGCAGGGTGCCGAACCTCCGCGGCTCGGGCAGTACTTCGATCCGGTGGCGGATCCGATCGCCACCGGCATCCACACCGCCCTGGGTGCGGGGGTCGCCGTACTGTTCGGAACCACCGGGCAGATCAGTGGTGCGTACGCCGCCTTCGTGGTGGGCGTCTCGGCGCCCGCCCTCCTCGCCCAGCTCGGCCGCTTCCAGGCGGTCGGGAACGCGGTGGCGCCAGCACCGCAGCCCGTGGCAGCGGAGGCGACGGCCGCGGAGCCGGGCAGCGAAGTCGCGGCTCACGCCCCACCGGCGCCCCAGGTCGGGCTCTCTCCGGAACCGCCGGCTCAACCCGAGCCCTTGCAGCAGCCTGCCGATCCCCGGCCGGACCACTCCCTGCGGCGCTCCGCGCCGGTCAACCCCTCGGAGGAGGCGCCGGGCCGGTACCGCCGCCCGGTCGCGGGAGAGGAGGAGACGGCATGACTCCGGCGCGGCAACCACTCGGCCGTCGGCTCGTGACGGCGGTCCTCGGCATCGACAGGCGGCCTGTGCGGCGCGAACTCCCCCTCGGCCGGCGCATCCTCGCAGCCGTGCTGGGCATCGACGTGCGACGGCCGATACGTGACCGCCGCGTGAGCGCCCCGGCCGCGTCCGGTACGGAAGCGGAGGAAACCGCGGCCGCACCGAAGCAGGCGCACGGCCCTTCCCCCCGGCGGCGGACGTCACCTCGCGCGGAAGGGCGAACACGGCCGCCGTCTGTTCCGCAGGCGTCTTCGCGGGGCGGCCCCGCGGTGACATTCCTGCTGACCGAGGACCGGCCCGACTTCGAACGGCTCCTCGACGCCGCTCTGCGCGACACCAGGTACCCGACAGGCACCGGTCGCGGGCAGGCGCGGCTCGACGCCGGGCAGCTCCGTGAACTCGCTCTCAGCGCCACGGCCGCGATCTCCGCGAGTGCGTCGCCCGAATACGAGCGCTACGTCTTGCTGCGCTCCGCACAGCGACGCGCATCGGGCGACGTGGCTCCGGACCGTGCGGAGGGCGGCATCCGCTTCGGGGCTGCGCCGATCGGCGGCGGGGGCCGGGCGGGGCTGCCCGCGGTCCTGGCGGTGCTGGCGCCGCTGCTCGCCGGTGCGGCGGCGGTGCTCTTCCTTCTCGTCGGGTATCTGCTCCAACTGATGAACCCCGATCCCTCCGTCGCGTCCAACCTGCGCCAGGCGGGCTGGATCTTTGCACTGTTCACGGGCGCTGCCATCGTCGTAGCGACGGTGACGGTGGTGACGACGGCGCGGCGCAGCGGCGGCCCGCCGACCGCAGTGGAAAGAGCCCGCGAGGAGTGGCTCGAAGCGCTCCTCGAACGCGGCATCCGGCCGTTCCTGGAAGAGGCGATCGCCGGCGGCGCGGCGGGGGCTGCGGTGCCCAGCGGTTTCACGGCCCCCCGCTTCCCCCGCTTCGGCTACTCCCGCCCGGCGTTCACCAGCCCCGACGACGGCGGGTCGACCGACGGACCGTGGTACAGCAACCCCGACTACACAAGCCCGGACTACGGAGGTCCCGAGCAAGACCCTGAGTGAGGCAGGAGGCCGGGGAGGAAGCGTACGGAGGAGCAGGGCGGAAGCGTGCCTGCGCGCCGCCCGGCCCCCGCCCGTCCCCCGGCCGGCCGTGGCCGCGGTCCGGTGTGAGGCGCTACTCGCCGCGGACCGCCACCAGCACGCACCTCTCGCCGCTCTGCCACACCGTGCCGACCGACGCGAAGCCCGCCTTCTCCAGCAGGTCCACGTGCCGCGCCAGGGTCAGGCCGTTCTCCCCGCCGGGGGCCGGGCCGCGGCGGCGGCGCTCGGCGAAGAGCCTGGTCAGCTCCGGTGCCTCGGC
>NZ_JACBXC010000249.1 GCF_013870535.1 Streptomyces phytophilus
TGCACCGACCTGCTGAAGCTGATCCACGACTTCCACGAGGACTTCTTCGACTCGGGCGGGCTCGGGCCGTGCGTGCCGGGCAACTGCCCGCCCGACGGCTACCCGCCCGTCAACAACGGCCCCCTCACCTACCGGGACGACGCGATCAACATCTACGTCGGCGAGGACTACCTCGTCCGCGAGCGCGCCGCCGAGGCCGAGGGCCGCATCGTCGTGCTCGACGACTTCGACATGGACAAGAACCCCGAGGCCAGCCAGATCTACAACATCGGCGAGGTCGGCGTCGGCTCCCGCGTCGCGCCCTCCCCCGGCGCGGACTGGCTGACCACCGGCGGCGACATCAGGATCGCCGACGGCAAGCGCCTGCTCGCCGAGGGCGGCGTGGTCCGCCACGCCGGCACGGTCACCGGGCAGGTCAACGCCACGCTGGAGCAGGACGACGCCGCCGCGGAACCGTACGTCGGACTGCGCGACGAACTGACGGACGCCAGCCACTGCTACGCGTACAGCGGCACCGAGCGGCGGCCCGCGAACGGCACCGTGCTGCACAACCTCGGCGAGACGGTCTTCACCGGCGACGGCAGCTCCGGCCTCCAGGTGTTCGAGGTCGACTTCGACATGATGAGCGCGGCCGGCGGCCAGGAGGGCATCCGCTTCCAGAACATCCCGGACGACGCCACCGTCCTGATCAACGTGTACGGCGACGCCCGCACGATCAGCACGTACAGCGGCACGATCGACGACAGCAGCGACTTCAACCAGGTGCGCGAACGGCTGCTGTGGAACTTCCCCGACGCCGCGGACGTGTCGTTCCAGGGCACCGGGCAGTTCCAGGGCAGCGTGCTGGTGGGCAACCAGTCGTCCACGACGGCGGTGAGCGTCCCCGGCATGAACGGCCGCTTCTTCACCACCGGATCCCTCCTGCACACCAGCTCGGCCACGGGCGGCGGGGGCCAGGAGATCCACGCGTACCCGTTCGAGGGCGACCTGCCGGAGTGCGGCGAGGAGCCGGTGACCGGCGACGTCACGGTGCTCAAGACGGACGACGAGACCGGCGAGCCGCTGGCGGGCGCCGAGTTCGAGCTGTGGGAGGAGACCAACGGCGTCCCCGGCCTCCAGACCGCGGGCACCGACCCGGACACCCGGGTGAACGGGACCTGCACCACCGGCGCGGCGGGCGAGTGCGCCCGTACGGTGCCCCCGGGCACGTACTACTGGCGCGAGACCGCGGCACCCGACGGCTACGACCTCCCCGACCCCGACGTCTTCGGACCGCTCGAACTGACCGAGGAGAACGCCGGGAACGGCGTCACCGTCACCGCCCGCAACACCCCCACGCCCGTCGTCCCCCGCACCGGCGTCGTCGAGGTGACCAAGGTCGACGACGAGACCGGCGAGCCGCTGGCCGGTGCGGAGTTCGAGCTGTGGCGCGAGACCAACGGCGTCGACGGCCTCCAGACCGCGGGCACCGACCCCGACACCCGGGTCGGCCGCACCTGCACCACCGGCGAGGAGGGCATCTGCGCGCGGACCGTGCCCCCGGGCACGTACTACTGGCGCGAGACCGCCGCCCCCGACGGCTACGACCTCCCCGACCCCGACGTCTTCGGACCGCTGGTCCTCACCCCGGCCAACATCGAAGAAGGCGTCGAGGTCACCGCCCGCGACACCCGCACCCCCGTCGAGCCCGGCACCGGCGAAATCACCCTCGTCAAGACCGACGAGCACGACGGGAACCCCCTCGCCGGCGCGGTGTTCCAGCTCTGGCGCGAGACCAACGGCGTCGACGGCCTGCAGACCGGCGGCGCCGACCCGGACACCCGGGTCGGCGCCGCCTGCGCCACCGACAGCCGCGGCCGGTGCGAGTTCGACGGCCTGGAGTTCGGCGAGTACTACCTCCAGGAGACCGCCGTCCCCGACGGCTACCGGCTCCCGGAGGACCGCGTCAGCGGCCCGTACGAGGTGACCGAGGAGAACGCCGGGGACGGCGTGACCGTCGAGCTGGACAACAAGCGCGACGACAGCGGCAAGAAGTAGCCGCCGGGGCGGCACGACCCGGGCACGGTGTGGCGCTCAGCCGCCCGTGCCCGGCTTCGTGCCCCAGACGTAGACGTGGTCGTCCTCGCGCAGCAGGTCCCACAGCGCCTCCGCGTCCGCCAGCGTGAGGTTCACGCAGCCGCCGGAGCCCGAGGAGAACAGGTCGTCCTCGGTGCCGTGCAGGGCCTGCCCGCCGTCGAAGAACTGCGCGTACGGCATGGGGACGTCGTAGATGGTGGAGAAGTGGTCGATGTTCCGCCAGTAGATCCGGTGCCACCCGCCCCGGGTCTCCAGCCCGTCGCGGCCCGTGCGCACCGGCACCGGGTCGAAGACCAGCCCCTCGTCCTGCTGCACCCACAGGAGCTGCCGGCTCAGGTCCACGCACGTCACGCGGTACGTGCGCGCGGGGCATCCGCTGCGCTCGGCGGGGTCGCGGCGGACGCGGTCGGCGAGCACGTAGCGGTACGTCCGCAGGTCGGCGCGGCCGTCGGCCGGGCTGATACCGAGGCGGCGCTGCAACTCGCGGATCGCGGCGCAGTCCTCCGGGCTCTGCCGGCCGTCGACTTCCAGCGCCAGCTCCTTCTCCAGCTCCCGCTGGTACGGGGCGGTGCCCGCCGTGCACGGCGGCTCTTCGCGGGGGGCCGTGGCGGCGTCGGGTGCGGCCACGAGTACGGACAGGGCGGCGGCGGAGACCGCCGCGGAACAGAGTCTGGTCCAACGCATGGCTCACAGGGTCACGGCCCGCGCCGGTCCGGCAGTGCACCACCCCGTGCCTCTCCCACGTTCGGGGCAGCGGCGTCACCCGGTCACGGCTGCGCGGCGGCCGGGGCCGCTACGTCCGCTCCAGGGTCCGCGTCACCCCGGCCACCAGCGCCGTGGTCAGCAGCCAGCCGGTGGCGACGAGCACGTACGACAGGATCTCCGCCGCGCCGCCGGACATGTACCAGGAGTCGCGCTGGCCGAGTCCCCCGACGGGGATCAGCAGGTCCAGCGCGTAGACGACGGGGTGGAAGCCGGGTCCCTCGCCCTCGCGCACGGGCCTGCTGTCCCCCGCCGCGAAGACCAGGCTGCCCAGCAGCGTGAGCGCCGCCAGCCACAGCCCGGCGAGCCAGGGGCGGTAGCCGAAGCCGACCGTCCCGTCGAGCAGCAGGCTCCAGGCGCGGCCCGCGGGGCGCAGGATGCGGCGGCGCGCGCGCTGCTTGGCGAGGAGGACGCGGCGGGCGTCGTCGACGTGGCCGATCTGCCGGTACCAGGTCGCGAGCTGCTCGTACGGCTGCGGGGCGTAGCCCGCGCCGCGCCGTATCCAGTCGAGCCTGCGCTCCACGGAGCCCTGCCCGGCGGCGTACGCGGGCTGGATGGACCCGTACGTGAAGCCGTCGAGGAGGACGGCCGCGGGCCAGCTCCGCAGGTCGTCGTGGAGGGTGGTCACCTGCGCGCCGCCCAGGGACACCGGCCCGGCGGGCGGCACGGCGGGCGCGAAGCGGAAGTCGGTGGCGTGCATCCGGGCGCCGTCGATGCCGGTGCAGCCGCCGAGGTCCGCGCCGTCGAAGGTGACCATGTCGGTGACCTGGGTGGCGCGCAGTTCGACCCGGCCGGCGGGGGCGAAGCCGCCGGAGAGGTCGAGGAGGGTGACCTGCGCATGGCCGAGGGCGAGCGCCGCGCCGTCGGCCGCCGCGCCGAACCGCGTGTCGTTGAGGAAGAGGCCGCCCATCAGCCGCGCGCCGACGAACCGCAGGCCGCCCGTGGCGGTGAACCCGTGCGTGCCGAAGACCGCACCGCCCATCTCCAGGCCGCCGGCCACCACCGACCAGCCGGGCGGGCCGGTGAACCGGGCACCGTGCAGGAGGAGTTCTCCGGTGATGCGCGCGTGGGTGAGCAGGAGTTCCCCGGCGACCTCCGAGCGCCGCACGGACAGCGCGCCCTCGATCCGGGCCAGCCGGGCGTCGATCCGGGGCAGCACGCTGTCGTCGAGGCGTACGCCCCCCGTGGTGGCCGAGTTGAGCCTCACCTCCCCCTCGAAGAAGCAGTGCTCCAGCCGCATCTGGTGGGCCGTTTCCGCCCCGGTCAGGTCCAGCCCTCCGGCGATCCGCGCCCCGGCCAGCCGCAGCGCGGCTATGTCGCCCGGCTGCGGCGGGTGCGCGCCCAGCAGCAGCGCGGCGAGGACCGCGGCCCGTACCGTACGCTCCGGCCCCCAGCCCGCGCCGCCGGCGGGGTCGTCGCGATCCGCGTCGCCCGTGCGCAGGTCCACCGGGCGGCCTTCGGGGAACGCGGCCCACAACTCCCGCTCCGGGGGCGTCAGATCGTCGTAGGAGATCACCCGGGAAGGGTAGTGCCCGCCCGGGAGAGCGCTCCTGCTCAGCCCACCGAGCTGTACGCCACGACGCCGCGCAGCAGCTTGTCGACCGCCTTGCGGGCGCTGCCCCCGACCGTGCCCTCGGGGTCGGCCGCCGCGGACAGCTGCCCGAGGACGTCGATCAGCTGCTTGCACCAGCGCACGAAGTCACCGGGCGGCATGTCCGCCTCGCGCAGCACCTCGTCCAGGCCGGCCCCGGACGCCCACTGGTACGCGGCCCAGGCGAAGCCGAGGTCCGGCTCGCGCTGGCCGACGCCCTCGGTCTGGCTGATGTGGTGGTCCTCCTCCAGGGCGTCGAGCCGGCCCCAGATGCGCACCATGTCGCCCAGGGCCCGCTTGGCGCCGCCGCCGGGGAGCTTCGGCGCCATGGCGTCGTCGGACTGCCGGGCCTCGTAGACCAGCGCGGAGGCGCAGGCGGCCAGCTCGGCGGGGCCCAGGCCCTCCCAGACGCCCTCGCGCAGGCACTCGGAGGCCAGCAGGTCCAGCTCGCCGTAGAGCCTGGCGAGGCGGCGGCCGTCCTCGGTGACCTGCTCGCCGCCGCGCTGCTCCGCGATGTAGCCCAGCTCGGTGAGGAGCGCGTAGACCCGGTCGAAGGTGCGGGCGATGGTGTTCGTCCGGCCCTCGATGCGGCGCTCCAGCTGGCGGGTGTCGCGCAGCAGCCGGTGGTAGCGCTCGGCCCAGCGGGCGTGGTCCTCGCGCTCGTCGCAGCCGTGGCAGGGGTGGGCGCGGATCGCCTTGCGCAGCCGGGCGATCTCGCTGTCGTCGGCGGCGGGGGCGCGCTCCTTGCGGTGCCGCCGCGGCTCCAGGTGCCCCGCCTTGGTGCGCAGCGCGGAGGCCAGGTCGCGCCGGGACTGCGGGCTCTTGGGGTTGAACGACTTGGGGATGCGCATCCGCTCCAGCGCCTCCACCGGCACCGGGAAGTCCATCGCGGCCAGCCGCTTGACCTGCCGTGCGGCGGTGAGCACCAGCGGGCGGGGGCCGTCGTGCTGCTCCAGCCCGCGGTGGCCGTTGGTGCGGCCGGCGGGCGTGCCGGGGTCGAGGACGAGGGCGAGGCCGGCGAACTTGCCGGTGGGCACGTGGATCACGTCACCGGGGCGCAGCTTCTCCAGCGAGCCCGCGGCGGCGGCGCGGCGCTGCGCGGCGCCCTGGCGGGCCAGCTCCGTCTCGCGGTCCTTCAGGTCGCGGCGCAGCCGCGCGTACTCCTCGAAGTCGCCGAGGTGGCAGGTCATCGCCTCGCGGTAGCCGGACAGGCCCTCCTCGTTCTTCTGCACCTGGCGGGAGATGCCGACGACGGACTTGTCCGCCTGGAACTGCGCGAAGGACATCTCCAGCAGCTCGCGCGTACGGTGCCGGCCGAACTGGGCGACGAGGTTGACCGCCATGTTGTACGAGGGGCGGAAGGAGGAGCGCAGCGGATACGTCCGGGTGCCGGCCAGCCCCGCCACGTACTCCGGGCTCATGCCGCGCTGCCACAGCACCACCGCGTGGCCCTCGATGTCGATGCCGCGGCGGCCCGCGCGGCCGGTCAGCTGCGTGAACTCGCCGGGCGTGACGTCGGCGTGGGTCTCGCCGTTCCACTTCACCAGCTTCTCCAGCACGACCGAGCGCGCCGGCATGTTGATGCCCAGGGCCAGCGTCTCGGTCGCGAACACCGCCTTGACCAGGCCCTTGGCGAACAGCTCCTCGACGACCTCCTTGAACGTCGGCAGCATCCCGGCGTGGTGCGCGGCGATGCCGCGCTCCAGGGCCTCCAGCCAGTCGAAGTAGCCCAGCACGTGCAGGTCTTCGCGGGGGATGGCCGCCGTGCGCAGCTCGGCGATCTCGCGGACCGCGGCGCGCTCCTCCTCGTCGTTGAGCCGGAGGCCCGCGTAGAGGCACTGCTGCACGGCGCCCTCGCAGCCGGCGCGGCTGAAGATGAACGTGATCGCCGGCAGCAGCGCCTCGGCGTCCAGCCGCTCGATGACGTCGACG
>NZ_JACBXC010000025.1 GCF_013870535.1 Streptomyces phytophilus
GGCCCGTCCGCGCCCGCCGAGCTGCCGGCCCAGGCGACGACGTGACACCCGCCGGCCCGTACGCGGCCGACCTGCCCCCGGCGGCGCCGACGCGCTCCGCGTCCCCGTATCCGTCCCCGTATCCGTCTCCGCCCGCGTCTCCGTATCCGTATCCTCCGAATGGACGAAAGGCAGCCGCCATGCACCGGGTGCTCGTGGTCGACGACGAGCCGCAGATCGTGCGCGCGCTCGTCATCAACCTCAAGGCGCGCAAGTACGAGGTCGACGCCGCCCACGACGGCGCCACCGCGCTCAAGCTCGCCGCCGACCGCCACCCCGACGTGATCGTCCTGGACCTCGGCCTGCCCGACATGGACGGCGTCGACGTCATCCGCGGCATCCGCGGCTGGACCCGGGTGCCGATCCTGGTGCTCTCCGCCCGGCACAGCTCCGACGAGAAGGTCCAGGCCCTCGACGCGGGCGCCGACGACTACGTGACCAAGCCCTTCGGCATGGACGAGCTGCTGGCCAGGCTGCGCGCCGCCGTCCGCAGGGCCGAGCCCGCGGCGCCCGAAGGGGACCAGGCCGTCGTCACCACGGACGCCTTCACCGTCGACCTCGCGGCCAAGAAGGTCAACCGCGACGGGGCCGACGTACGCCTCACGCCCACCGAGTGGCACCTGCTCGAAGTGCTGGTACGCAACGCCGGCCGGCTGGTCAGCCAGAAGCAGCTCCTCAAGGAGGTCTGGGGGCCCTCGTACGGCACGGAGACCAACTACCTGCGCGTCTACATGGCCCAGCTCCGCCGCAAGCTGGAGGCAGACCCCGCCCACCCGCGCCACTTCGTCACCGAGCCGGGCATGGGCTACCGCTTCGAGCAGTGAAACGGACCGCCCCGGGCGGGTACCCTGCGGGCATGGACCCCGCCCGCAGCGATGACCGCCCCGCCGGCCCGTTCCGCCGGCTGCTGGGCCGGATCACCGGCGCCGCGGAGCCGCCGGCGGAGGACACCCTGCCGCCCGACGCGGACACCGCCGACGTCACCCCCATCCGGCAGTGCCACGACCGCGCGGTCGTCACCGTCACCGGCAGTCTCCGCACCGTCACGCTCCAGCCGCGCGCCGGCGTCCCCGCGCTGCAGGCGGAGCTCTTCGACGGCACGGACTCGCTCGACCTCGTCTGGCTCGGCCGCCGCGCCATCACCGGCATCGAGCCCGGCCGCAGCCTGACCGCCTCCGGCCGGATCGCCATGAGCCGCGGCCGGCGGGTGCTCTTCAACCCCAAGTACGAACTGCGACCCCTCGGACAGGAGCAGCGGTGACGTCATTCGAGAAGCCGGCCGACGACCCCGCCGGCGGCACCGGCACGACCGGCGGCCCCTCCGGGACCGCGCCCGTGCCCGGTGACGACGCGGGCCGGCCCGGCTCCGACGTACCGCAGGGCGACTCGCACGCCGTCACCCAGGCCGCCATGGCCGAGGCGTTCGGCGGCATCCGCGGCATGGTGGAGACGACGGTCCCCGGGCTCGTCTTCGTGCTCGTCTACACCATCGGCTCGGACATCAAGCCCTCCGCGATCGCCGCACTCGGCGTCTCGCTGCTGCTCGGCCTCACCCGGCTGGTCACCGGCGGCACCTTCAAACACGCCTTCAGCGGCGTCTTCGGCGTGGCCATCGGCGTCGCCTTCGCGACCATGACCGGCAACGCCAAGGACTTCTACCTCCCCGGCCTGCTCTACGGCCTCGGCCTGGCGCTGGCGTACATCCTCACCACCCTCGCGGGGGTGCCGCTGATCGGACTGATCCTCGGCCCGCTGTTCCGCGAGAACCTCTCCTGGCGCACCCGCAACCCCGGCCGCAAGAAGGCGTACTCCAAGGCGAGCTGGGCCTGGGGCCTGATCTTCCTGGCGAAGTCCGCGATCCTCTTCCCGCTGTACTTCTGGGCGGACCCCAAGGAGTTCGGCTGGGTGATCGTGGCGCTGAAGATCCCGCCGCTGCTGCTGGCGGTCACGCTCACGTACATCTTCCTCAAGCAGGCGCCGCCGCCGATCGACGTGATCGCGGAGATGGAGGCGGAGGAGAAGGCGGAAGAGGAGCGCGAGAAGGCGCGGAAGGCGACGGCGGAGCGCGACTAGGGTCTGTCGTTTGGATCTTCGCCGGGCTCGCTGGGGGCACCGCCCACGTGCGAAGCGCTGTGGGGGAGGCTGGCACCGCTCCCCCACAGCGCGCAGAGCGCGCGTGGGCGGTACCCCCAGCGGCGTTGTCGTCGGTCAACGACGCTCCGCGTCGCCTCCCTCCTCCGCCTTGCGATGCACGGCACCAGCCGCCGCTCCCTGATCCGGCAAGATCCAAACGACAGACCCTAGCCCGCCGCCCGCCGGGTCAGCCTTCGCGGCGTACGGAAAGCAGCTCCTCCAACTGCTCCTCGCGGGCCTGCGCGGCGACGAAGAGCAACTCGTCGCCCGCCTCCAGGGTGTCGTCGGGCTTCGGCGTGAGGACCGTGCTGCCGCGGATGATCGTCACCAGCGTGGTGTCCGCCGGCCAGTCGACGTCGCCGACGGCGGTGCCGATGAGCGCCGACTCCTCCGGCAGGGTCAGCTCGACGAGGTTCGCGTCGCCGTGGCTGAAGCGCAGCAGCCGGACCAGGTCGCCGACGCTGACGGCCTCCTCCACCAGGGCGGACATCAGCCGCGGCGTGGAGACGGCGACGTCCACGCCCCACGCCTCGTTGAAGAGCCACTCGTTGCGCGGGTTGTTGACCCGGGCGACCACGCGCGGCACGCCGTACTCGGTCTTGGCGAGCAGCGACACGACGAGGTTCACCTTGTCGTCGCCGGTGGCCGCGATGACCACGTGGCAGCGCTGCAGCGCCGCCTCGTCCAGCGAGGCGATCTCGCAGGCGTCGGCGAGCAGCCACTCCGCCCGCGGCACGCGCTCGACGGCGATGGCGGTGGGGGTCTTGTCGATGAGCAGCACCTCGTGCCCGTTGTCCAGCAGCTCGCCCGCGATGGAGCGGCCCACCGCGCCGGCACCTGCGATCGCCACTCTCACCGTGCTGCTCCGTCCGCTTCGCCGCCGCGCGCGTGTGCGTCGCTCACCGTCGGTCCTCCGTGTCCGGGCCCTTCGCGCAGGCCGCCTCGACCTGCTCCACCTCGTCGGTACGCATGATCACATGCACCAGGTCGCCGTCCTGCAGCACCGTCTTGGCGGTGGGCAGCACGGCCTCGCCCTGCCGGGTGAGGAACGCGACCCGTACGCCCGTCTCCTCCTGCAACTCGGCCACCCGGTGGCCGATCCAGGCCGCGGAGGTGTGCACCTCGGCCAGCTCCACCCGGCCGCTCGGATCCCGCCACAGCGGCTCGGCGCCCGAGGGGAGCAGCCGGCGCAGCATCTGGTCGGCGGTCCAGCGGACGGTGGCGACGGTGGGGATGCCGAGGCGCTGGTAGACCTCGGCCCGGCGGGGGTCGTAGATCCGGGCGGCGACGTTCTCGACGCCGAACATCTCGCGGGCGACGCGGGCGGCGATGATGTTCGAGTTGTCGCCGGAGCTGACCGCGGCGAAGGCCCCGGCCTCCTCGATGCCGGCGTCCTTGAGGGTGTCCTGGTCGAAGCCGATGCCGGTGATGCGGCGGCCGCCGAAGCCGGGGCCGAGGCGGCGGAAGGCGGTGGGGTCGCGGTCGATCACCGACACCGTGTGCCCCTGCTGCTCCAGCGTGCGCGCCAGGGTGGAGCCCACCCGGCCGCACCCCATGATCACGATGTGCACGCGGCGTCCCTCCGCCTCGGCTGGCCTTTTCCGTTCAAGCTACACACCCCCTGGGCCAGGGGGCACCCCGGGTGGCGCCGGTCGGCCCGTGGGGCGGAGGGGAGCGCCCGTACCGTACGCCCTCCGCGGGCGGCCTAGACTGACGCGCGGCCGCAGCGCCGTACCCATCCCCTTCCCAGGAGTCCGCCCCGTGCCCGAAGAACAGCAGGCGCCCGCCACGTCCCCGAGCGCCGTGGGGGAGGAGTACGAGGTCGAGGTCGGCCCGGTGGCGCACGGGGGACACTGCGTCGCCCGTACGGCGGAGGGCCAGGTGCTCTTCGTACGCCACACGCTGCCCGGCGAACGGGTCGTCGCACGCATCACCGAGGGGCACGCCGGCGCACGCTTCCTGCGCGCGGACGCGGTACGGGTGCTGGAGCCCGCGAAGGACCGCATCGAGGCCCCGTGCCCCTACGCCGGCCCCGGCAAGTGCGGCGGCTGCGACTTCCAGCACGTCGCCCCGGGCGCGCAGCGGCGCCTGAAGGCCGACGTACTCGCCGAGCAGCTGAGCCGGCTCGCGGGGCTCACCGCAGAGGACGCGGGGTGGGACGGCACGGTGGAGCCGGTGCCGGGCGACAAGGTGCCGAAGGGCGAGGTGCCGGCGTGGCGCACCCGGGTGCAGTACGCCATCGGCGCCGACGACCGGGCGGGCCTGCGCAAGCACCGCTCGCACGAGGTCCAGCCCGTCGACCGCTGCCTGATCGCCGCCGCGGAGGTCGAGGAGTTGGGCGTGGAGGCCCGGGAGTGGCCGCAGTTGGCCACGGTGGAGGCCATCGCCGCCACCGGCTCAGGCGACCGCCAGGTCGTCCTCACCCCCCGCCCCGGCGGCCGGCTCCCCCTGGTCGAACTGGACCGCCCCGTCTCCGTACTCCGCACCGAGGAAACCCGCACCCCCGGCGCCCCCGCCGCGGTCCACCGCGTCCACGGCCGCGACTTCGTCCGCGAACGCGCCGCCGGCCGCACCTGGCGCGTCGGCGCGGGCGGCTTCTGGCAGGTCCACCCGCGGGGCGCCGACCTCCTCGTGGAAACGGTCATGACGGGCCTGATGCCGAAGAAGGGCGACATGGCCCTCGACCTCTACTGCGGCGTCGGCCTCTTCGCCGGCGCCCTCGCCGAACGCGTCGGCCCCAAGGGCGCGGTCGTCGGCATCGAATCCGGCAAACGCGCCGCCACCGATGCCCGCCACAACCTCGCCGATCTCGACCGCGTCCGCATCGAACAGGGCAAGGTGGACCGCGTCCTGCCCCGCACGGGCATCACCGAAGCAGACCTCGTCGTCCTGGACCCACCCCGCACGGGCGCCGGCCGCCAGGTAGTCACCCAGATCACCGCCCTCCACCCCCGCCGCATCGCGTACGTCGCCTGCGACCCGGCAGCCCTGGCCCGAGACCTCGCGTACTTCAGCGCCGCGGGCTACACCCTGAAGTGGCTGCGCGCCTTCGACCTCTTCCCGATGACCCACCACATGGAGTGCGTGGCAGTGCTGGTGAGGGCCGAAAAGGCAGCCTGACCTGGGGTTTTCGTGATGCGCATGATGTGCGTTGTGTGCGGTATGGGCGATATCTTGACGCTGAAATGAAGCTCGCCCAGGTATCTTGACGCTCGTTGATCTTGCTTCACATGCCCCGTTGAGCTGGGTAGACAGCGTTCCTGACGGCCAGTGGACTCGCCATGCACCTGGCTGCGGAGCCTGAGGGTGACCCGTTCGGCGAGCGCGGTGCGGTGTGGAGGACGGTGCCGGCGGGTCCGTGGGGGCGAGGGGCCCTTACGTTCCGGGTGGCCGCGATCCGCACCGTCATGCTCGGCGCGGCCTGGTAAAGGTGCAGGTCCACTTTCGTCCGCGACGTCTTCTCAGCGGCCAACACATTCCGTTCGCCCAGATCGCCAATGGTCATATTTGGGAACAAATTCAACGGAAATCGCTTTCGCCAGAGGTGGTCGGCGGCAGGTCGGCAACTCGGCGGCCTTCAGGAACAACTACGGCACGGAGGGGGAGACGGCACTCGCCGTTCGAAGACGAAGAGGGAGACGAGGATGAGACGACCAGGCAGGCTGAGACTCCACGCGGCCCTGGCCGCGATGGCCCTCACGGCCGCGACCGGCTCGGTTCTGTCGATGACCGGGGCATCGGCAGCGACCGGCAGCGCCAGCGGCTACGCGACGCAGAACGGCGGTACCACCGGCGGCGCCGGCGGGCAGACGGTGCGGGCCACCACGGGAACCGAGATCAACGAGACCCTGTGCAATCGGGCGGGTACCGGCACCCCGGTGATCATCGAGGTGGAAGGGACCATCAACCACGGCAACACCAGCGACGTGTCGGGCGACAGCTGCGACGTCACCGACGACGTGATCGACCTCAAGGAGATCAGCAACGTCACGATCGTCGGGGTCGGGAGCGGAGCGGTCTTCGACCAACTCGGCATTCACATCCGTGAATCCAGCAACATCATCATCCAGAACGTGACCGTCCGGAACGTCAAGAAGTCGGGCTCGCCCACCTCCAACGGCGGCGACGCTATCGGCATGGAGAGCAATGTCCGCAACGTCTGGGCCGACCACCTCACCCTGGAGGCGTCGGGCGGGGAGTCGGAGGGCTTCGACGGCCTGTTCGACATGAAGGACAACACCCAGTACGTGACGCTGTCCTACAGCATCCTGCGCAACTCCGAGCGCGGCGGCCTCATCGGGTCCAGTGAAAGCGACCGGTCGAACAGCTTCGTCACGTTCCACCACAACCTGTACTCGAATATCAACTCCCGCACGCCCCTGCTGCGCGGCGGCGTGGCCCACATGTTCGATAACCACTACGTGGGCCTTGCCGAGTCCGGCATCAACGCCCGGGCCGGGGCTCGCGCCAAGGTCGAGAACAATTACTTCGAGGACTCCAAGGACGTCCTGGGCACCTTCTACACGGACGAGCGCGGCTCCTGGGAGGTCGGCGGCAACATCTACGACAACGTGACCTGGTCGAGCGAGGGCGACGAGAACTACCCGGCCGGCCCGGATCCACAGTCCACCACCACGGTCAGCATCCCGTACTCGTACAGCCCCGACGACGCAGGTTGTGTGCCGGGCATCGTGAACGAGACGGCAGGCGCCAACAAGAGCCTGAAGGTGTCGGACGGGAACTGCACACCGCAGAACCCGGACCCGACCGACCCGCCGGACCCGACCGACCCGCCGGGCGACGGCGAGGCAGTGCGGTTCGAGGCCGAGTCCTCCGCGGCCACGTGCGACGGCACGATCGACTCCGACAACGCCGGTTACTCGGGCACCGGGTTCTGCAACACTGCCAACTCCTCCGGCACGGCGGCGGGGTTCACCATCGAGGCGGCCGGGGCCGGCTCCGCGACCCTGGAAGTCGGTTTCGCCAACGGAGGCTCATCGGCCCGCGGCGCGGACCTGGTCGTCAACGGCTCGACGGTCCAGTCGGTCTCGTTCGAGACCACCGGTTCCTGGGCCACCTGGTCCGCCAAGTCCCTGACGGCGCAGTTGGGGGCGGGCACCAACACCGTCAGGCTGGTTGCCACCGGCTCGGAGGGCCTGCCGAACATCGACTACCTGGAATCCTCGACCGGCACCCCGCCGGATGACGGCGGTGACCCGCCGACCGCGGACGCGCTGTACGTGGCGCCGGGCGGCAATGACGGCGCCTCCGGGAGCGAGTCGGATCCGACGACGCTCACCGCGGCGATCAGCCGGATCGAACCTGGCGGGACGATCTACATCCGCGGGGGTACCTACAACCACGCTCAGACGGTCCACATCGAGCCGGGCAACGACGGCGCCTCGGGCAACCGCACCGAACTGTTCGCCTACCCGGGCGAGACCCCGGTGCTGAACTTCTCGGCCCAGAGCGAGAACTCGTCCAACCGCGGGCTGGCTATCGGCGGCGACTGGTGGCACCTGCAGGGCCTCGTCGTCGAACACGCCGGTGACAACGGGATCCTCCTGGGCGGGCACAACAACATCATCGAGCGGGTGGTGACGCGGTACAACCACGACACCGGTCTGCAACTGTCGCGCTACACCGCCGGTGCGCCGTCCTCGGAGTGGCCGTCGAACAACCTCGTCATCAGCTCGGAGTCGCACGACAACGCCGACTCCGACGGCGAGGACGCCGACGGATTCGCTCCGAAGCTCACTACGGGCCCGGGGAACGTCTTCCGGCACTGCGTCGCGCACAACAATATCGACGACGGCTGGGACATGTTCACCAAGGACGACACCGGCCCGATCGGAGCGGTCACCATCGAGGACTCGCTCGCGTACGGGAACGGGACGCTCTCGGACGGCACGCAGAACTCCAGCGGCGACCGCAACGGGTTCAAGCTCGGCGGCGAGGACATCGCGGTCGACCACACCGTGGTGCGGACCATCGCCTTCGACAACGGCAAGCACGGGTTCACCTACAACAGGAACCCCGGATCCATGACGATCGAGAACAATCTGAGCATCGGCAACGCTGAGCGCAACTACAACTTCGACGCCGGTGACTCGGCGTTCCGGAACAACACCTCCTGCGACAGCGGATCGAACGACCGGATCGTCGGCGACGACGCCGGCGGAAATCAGTGGTGGTCCGGCTCCAACGGCTCCGGGTGCGCCCAGTACTCCGGATCCCTGGACTGGGAATTCGCCTCCGACGGCAGCCTGGTGGTCACCATAGGAGGCACGCCGGTGGACCTGTGACCGACCCAGCAGACGGTGCAGGCATGGGCACCTGGCCGGCCCGTCCGGACCGACCGGGCGGGTCGGCTACCGTACGGAGCGACGACGGGACCGGTACGCCGGCGACGGGCTGCGCCGCGGTCTCGGCGATCCAGCCGGTGACGACCGGGTGGCGCGGCTCTGTCTCGCGAGCCCCGCGCCCGCCAGGGACGAGCCGCACGTCGAGGCGCGGGTCGCCATCCATCAGGGGCGACCACCATCGCCGTACGGTTGCCGGTCTCAGTGGTTGAGGCCGTAGAAGAGCCGCCCGCCCGCCGTGTCCACGAGGTACAGCACGTCCTGCCCGCTCGCGTTGCGGCGGACCGCCAGGCGGTCGACCGGCAGGCCGGGGGCGACGGTCGCGGAGGTCCATGCGCCGCCCGACTCGGTGGCGACGAACGCGCGGTCGGCGCCCGACTCGGTGACGTAGTAGACGCGCTTGCGCTCGTCGGCGTCCCAGGTGATGCCGAGCGCCGCGCGGGTTCCGGATTTGCCGTGCACTATCTGGCGGGCCCATGCAGTGCCTTTGGGGTAGGCGTAGCGGACCTGGAAGCTGCCCCCGTCTGTCGGCCGGTAGAGGTACGCGACCCTGGGCGCCGCGCCGTTGAGGGTGAGCTTCGCGCTCTGCACGGCCGGCCCGGTGTAGGTGTTGTCGCTGCTGTAGACCTCGTCGGCGCCAAGAGGCTGGAGCACGTCGGCGGTGGCGGAGGAGACGGGTGCGGCGACGGCGGCGCCCCGGGAGTCGGTGAACGCGCCGGTGGCCGGTGCGTACTTCAGGTACGACAGCTCGTGCCGGAACGCCGAGGACGGGAAGCGGCTCCACTGGAAGAGCAGGTGTACGTTCCCGGCGGTGTCGAACTGCAGGTCGTCCGGGTAGACGGCGCGGCCCGCTGCACCGGCGAAGATCGCGGCCCTGCTCCACCGCGACTGGGCGTCGTGCCACCGGTAGAGCCTGCCGGTGCGGCGGTCCGCCTCGTCGATCCGGGCGATCAGCCACACGTCGCCGTCGGGGGCGGTGGCCACCACAGGATACGTGACTCCGGCGCCCTGGTCGGGCAGGTCGGCGGAGTGGTCGACGGGGGCGGAGCCGGTGGCGTCCGAGCGGAAGTACCGCCAGGGGTTGTTGTGCATCGAGGCGAAGACGTGGAACCTGCCGCTGCCGTCCCGGGCGATCGACGGCTGGTTGTGACCGAGGTCGTCCGTGAACTCGGCCTGCGCGCCGCCCTGCATGACCGGGATGCGGGTCCATTGCCCCGCCGGGTCGCGGTGGGCGATGGCGACCTTGTGCGTACCCGCGGAGGAGCCCGGCTCGTCGAAGGCGAAGTACGTGTACTCGCCGGCGCCGCGGTAGGTGGCGACCGGTGTCCACCAGGCGGCTTGGTTGGAGGAGTCCATCGGATACGGCACCAGGACCGGGGCGGTGGGGGCTGCGGGGGCGGCCTGAACGCGAGCGGCTGGGCCGAGGAGCGCGGCGGCCGGGGCGAGCGCGGCGGTGGTCAGCAGGCGGCGTCGGCCTACGGTGAACGGGGCATCCATATTGTGGGAGGGTCACGCACAGAATGGGTGCCGTCAAGAGTTGGGGCGGGGAAGCACCCCTGACGCCGAGTGAGCGCTGCTTATCGACATGGTGTCCGGTATACCCGGGAGGCGAACGCCGAGGAGAGGGCCGTCTTCAAGGGCTGGGTCGACGCCGACGTCGGAGCCGTCGTCGAGCGCGGAGTCGCCGCGCCAGTTGAGCCGCCTGCCGATCCGCCCGTCGTCGGCGGCGGTGCAGCGGGGCGGTTCGGGTGTACGGCGCGTCGCGGCGATGAGTTTTGCCGGGGGCGCTGGTCGGTACCGGGTGGAGATCATCACCTGACGGGAGAGGTACCGGATATGAGCCCCGCAAGCATGAGGGTCGGCATGTACTCCTTCGATTGTGCGGACGCCGCGGCGCTGGCGGGGTTCTGGGCCGCCGTGCTGGAGCGGGAGGTCGACGAGGGCGCGACGGCCGCGTTCGCGACGATCGGCTTCGCCGACAACACCCTGACGTGGCTGTTCCACCAGCCGCCCGGGGAACTCCCCGCGGGCGGCAACCGCCTGGTGCTCGACTTCGACGGCGGCCGGGTTTGGGCCCAGCACGCCGACCGCGTCGAGGCCCTGGGTGCGGAGCGCGTCGGCGACAACGAGGAGACGGGCATCCGCTGGGTGGTCTTCCGTGACCCGGAGGGCAACACCTTCCGGATCTTCGCCCCCCGCCGGACGCATCCGGAACAGGACCCCGTGGCGGGAATCGAGCCCGCGTAAACGGTGGCAACAGGGTGTGCATAGAACCCGCCCGGATTGCCTCGGCGCGCGTCCGCGCCACGCTGCGGCGGGACCGCTCTCGATGGACGGGCGTCAGGGTCCGGGAGGTGTCCAGCCGGGGGCGCGGCCGCTGAGCCCCACCACCCGGTCCAGCAGTGGTGCGTCCGCGGGCACCGCGAAGGCCGGTGCGAACATCCCCTCCCGCGCGGGCCCGTCGGGCGTGGCCGCCGCCAGTTCGTACGAGACACGCAGCTCGTAACGTCGGCCGGTGGCGCGGGCGAGGTCCCAGCCGTGCAGGACCAGCTCGTTCAGGGCGACCCGGCTGGCGACCGCGCCCGATGGGGCGACGCCGCCGGGCTGGGCACCGGGTCGTGCCACGCCTCGGCGAGCTCGGGCAGCTGCCGGGCCAGCTCCTCGCGCCAACCGGGGCCGATGTCGGGGCGCGGTGCTCTGCTCGGCGGGTGTCGACGTGACGTGCCTGTTCGGACTGCATCTTTGGGCGGCGGATGGATGAGGACGCCGATGCCCGCGCCGATGTAGCCCTTGTCCGCCAGGGTCGGCAGGCTATCGGCCGCCGCCTTGTACCGCGCGGGCAGGGCGTGGATGCGGGCTGCAGTGATGTCGGGAGTGGAGCCGGGCTCGACGTCGGAGACCCACAGCGGGGTGCCGTCCGGCGCGGACAGGAACTGGACGTCGCCGCCAAACGACTTGTGCTTCCTGGCTGAACCACAGGTCGTTGCCGTTCTCGCGGATCCCGGCCACGCGGTCGCACGTGATGAGCGTCCCGTCCAGGATCACGTGCGTCATGCCTTCGCGTCGGCAGCGGTCCAGGACCTGGTGCAGGCGCGGGGCCTTCTCGGAGAGGACATTGGGCGTTTTCAGATCGGCCGCCGGTCGGGTGACAGGCCGGGTTGAGTGACGGACAGGGCCCCAGTGCTGTTGAGAGAGGTGTCGAAGTCTCATCTCGCCAGCTCAGGAGCCCTGTTGGTGCCCTATCGTGCCGTACTCGACCTTCCGCACGCACTCGTGGAGTGGGTGACGATGCTCATCGTCACCCGGGAGGGTGAGCGCCGCTGCAAACTCCGTCCGTCCGGACGTGCGCTGCTCGCTCTGGCGTACCTGCGCCGGCACGACACTCTCGCCCAACTCGCGGCCGGCTTCGAGGTGTCCGTCGGCACCGCCCACGCCTACGTCACCGCCGTCGTGGCGCACCTGGCGGACAAGGCGCCGGGCCTGCTGAAGGTGCTGCGCGAGACGGATCCCGACTTCGCCCTCGTGGACGGCACCCTCGCCGAGTGCGACCGGGTCGGCGACGGGCGGGGCGACTACTCCGCCAAACACCGGCGGCACGGGGTGAACGTGCAGGTCATCACGGACCCGAAGGGGCGGATCCTGTGGCTCTCGCCCGCCTTGCCCGGACGCGCCCACGACCTGTCCGCCGCCCGCAGCCATAAGATCATCCGCATCTGCGAACGCCAGGGCGTCCCACTCCTGGCCGACATGGCCTACATCGGCGCCGGCGACTGGGGCACCACCGCAAAACGCCGCCCGCCGAACGGCGAGCTGACACCCACCGAGCGGACGGTCAACCGCGCCCTGTCCGCCGCCCGCGCACCCGTCGAACGCGGAATCGCACGCCTGAAGTCCTGGCGAATCTTCCGACGAGCCCGCTGCAGCCCCACACGCCTCAGCACGATCACCGCCGCCATCCTCACCCTGGAGAGGCACCGCTGAAAACGCTCAGTGATCCCACTCGACACGCCATCGGCCGGGGGGCTTCGTTGGTTCCGTATCCTTCGTGCTCGACGTTCCGCATGAGCTGGTCGAGCACGTCTCCTGGCTCATCTACGCCCCGAAGGCGTGAACTTCGTTCGGTCTGGCGGAGGCATCGCACAACCGGACGGAACCCCGCTCTGGTTCTCGCGTGCGACACCGGGGCGCACGCACGACCTCACCGCAGCACGGGCCCACGGCGTCGTTCAGGCGTGCCTGCCTCGGGTCTCGCGGAAATGATCGACAATGCCTTTGACGACTTCAACGAGATCATGATCTTCGTAATCCTGGAAGCGACCGCGCGACGATGTCGATTCTCACTGTGCGCCAACATCGCCTCCGCCCCCGAGCGCAATACCTTCGCCATTACTGTGGCCGCGTGCCCGCTGTTGGCGCTGCCGCTCTCAGTCGGACTGCTCAACCGTGCTTTGAAACGGCATCGCCTGCAAGCTGCCACATTTCATAGTTTCCACATTCTACCGTGATCTCGGCCGTCGTCTGAGCCGCAGTGACGAAGTCATCGACCACCGGCGACGTGCGGGATGCCGCCACCGCGAGGCACACCTGGTCGGGCGCCAGATCCGGGATGGGCACATAGATGACGTCTGGATGCGAGTAGAACACGGTCGCCGAACGGGCCAGGAAGGAGATGCCCCGTCCGGCCGCGACATGCTCAAGTGTCTCGTCCACGCCGCGCACCAGGTACCCGGCGTTGGGGTGCGGGCGCCTGGTGGGCTGCGTGCTCGGGTCGGCGTGCCAGACCAGCGGTTCGCCGGCCAGTTCGGCCTCGGTGACCTCCTCCTTGCCTGCCAGCCGGTGGCCGGTGGGCAGGACGGCCACCCGCGGCTCGGTGTACAGCGGGGTGACGCGCAGGCCGGCCTCGTCGATGGGCAGCCGCACATAGCCGACGTCGACACGGCCGTCGAGCAGCATCGGGGCCTGGTCGTCCCATTCGATCCGCCGCACGTCCACGACCACGTCCGGGTGCCGGGCCTCGAACGCCCGCGCCGCCGGGATGACCGCGACGCCCGCCCGGAAGCCGACCACCAGCCGCTGGCTGCCACGGGCGGCCGCAGACACCCGGCGGCGGACCGCGTGCGCGGAGGCGAGCAGCGGACCGGCTTCGGCCAGCAGTTGTCGGCCCGCGTCGGTCAGCGCTACGCCGTGGCGATCCCTGGTGAACAGCGAGGCGCCGAGATCCTGCTCCAGCGCGCGGATCTGCCGGCTGAGCACCGGCTGCGCGATATGCAGCTCATCGGCAGCGCGGCCGAAGTGCAGCCGGTCGGCCACGGCAACGAAGTAACGCAGTTTGCGCAGATCCAGATCCATGGCGCCTCCCGGTCCGCTGATGCCTCCAAGGTATCACCGCGACTGAACGAAGTATTGGACACCCGCTCAGGCCAATGACAGCCTGAATAAGTACCGAATGAGGGCGAAGCGAATTCGGCACAAGAATTCGATGCCGGAACTTGACAGCAGGGCCCAGGCCCAGAATGAGCCAGGAATTGAACGCCGTCCATCGCGTCATTCGACGGCGTCGACGACACAACCTGTGACGACGATGCGGCGGGCATGGCGTTCCTACCCACCTCCAGAAAGCAGGCACACCAATGAGCAGCATCAGCATTATCGGCCTGGGGAACATGGCTGGCGCCCTGGCCGGCCGGGCGCTCGCCGGCGGCAACGCCGTCGAGATCATCGGCCGCGACCCGGCCAAGGCCAAGGAATTGGCCGCCGCACTCGGCGGCGCCACTGCCGGGACGGCCGGCGCCGTCCCGGCCGGGGACATCGTTGTCCTCGCCGTGCCGTACGCCAGCGCGGCGTCGGTGGTAAGCGAGTACGGGGACGCACTGCACGGCAAGGTCATCATCGACATCACCAACCCCGTCTCCCCCGATTCCCAGAGCCTTGTCACCCCCGACGGCAGTTCCGGCGCGCAGGAGATCGCCAAGGCCGCCCCCGCCGGCGCGCACGTCGTGAAGGCGTTCAACACCGTCTTCGGTCACATGCTGGCGCAGGGCAACCCGCTGGACGTGCTCATCGCCGGCGACGACGCCGACGCCAAGGCGACTGTGTCGGCCTTCATCATGAGCCTCGGGCTGCGGCCGATGGACACCGGCCCCCTGGCAATGGCGCGCTGGCTGGAGGGAACGGGCCTGGTGATGATCGGCCTGGGCCGCTATGGCGTGGGGAGCTTCGACTTCACCCTCGGCGTCAACACTTCTGCCTGAGCGCGCCACCACCACTTCTCGCGCCACATCAATCACAAGGACCCGTAGCATGCGCGTTTTCGTCACTGGCGGGACCGGCCATTCCGGTTCGTACCTCATCCCCGAACTCATCGCCGCCGGACACGAGGTCACGGGCCTGGCCCGGTCGGACACGGCCGCGGCGGCGGTGTCCGCGCTCGGCGCGAAGGTGCGTCGCGGCGACCTCAAGGATCTCGACGGGCTCAAGGAGGCGGCCGGAGACTCCGACGGCGTCATCCACGTGGCGCACAGGCAAGACCTGCTTCCCTCCGGCGGGATCGACGCCGTGGCCGCCGCGGAGCTCCCGATCATGCTCGCGTACGGCGAGGCACTCGCGGGAACCGGAAAGCCGCTGGTCGCAGCGGGAAGCATAGGCTCACCCGGGCAGCACCTAGGCCGGCGGGCCACCGAGGAGGACCCGGCCCTTCCCGGCGGCGATGAGCACAAGGGCACCCTGCGGGTCCGCAACGTCGTGGAAACCGCCGTAGTCGACCTCGCCGAGCGCGGAGTGCGGTCTTCGGTCGTGCGGATTGCCAACATCGCGCACAGCGCGACCGATCGTGCCGGCTTCCTCCCGATGCTGATCGCCCTCGCGAAGGAGAAGGGTTTCGTCGGCTACCCCGGAGACGGCGCGAACCTGTGGAACGCCGTGCACGCCCGCGATGTCGCTTCCTTGTTCCGCCTGGCGCTGGAGAAGGGGCCGGCCGGCAAATACTGGCACGCGGTCGGGGACGGGGCCATCCCGTTCCGCGTAATCGCGGAGGCCATCGCCAGCCGTCTGGGCCTGCCCGCCGTGAGCGTTCCCGCGGACGTACTGATGGTGCCGGGATACTTCGGGTTCCTCGCGAATATCGTCACGCAGAACTACCCGGCGTCCAACCTCATCACCCGCCGGACCCTCGGCTGGGAACCCGCTCAGCCCAGCCTGCTCGCCGATTTGGACAACGGCCATTACTTCTCCGCCCGCTGACGGCAGGGACATCGGCAGTAGCATCGCGCGGCTCGCCATTGAGGCCGGGCACCAGGTCGTGCTCAGCAACTCGTGCGGTCCTGAAACACTCGCGGACACGGCCGCGGAACTGGGGCCGCGGGCCGATGGAGGCGGGCTGGTCGACGATGACGAGTACGGTGCCGAACTTTGCCGTCAGCTTGTCGAAGACGGCCCCGCAGCGTCGGCTCGCTGTTGGGCAACTGATTGTCGAAGACCTTCCTGCCGGCCGGGGTCAGCCCGTGCCCGTGATGGGCGCTTTTGCCGACGTCCAAGCTGAGGGAGACGCCCACGTCGCCGATGTCGAACAACGTGCTCCCAGCTACCTCAATGCGGTGCCGGCCGGGGAGTTGGCGCCGTACGCGCGCATCCACGTTATGCAGGCCCGTGGCCCGCAAACGACCGGGCATTGCCCCAGGCCAGGCAGTGGTCAGACCTCTCATCAGCGTCTCCGAGGGCGCCTCTCGGGCCCGGTGACACCCCCGGGCCGGCGGCCCTCTTGCAGGACCACGAAGGAGCAGGGTTGTTTCCCGCGAAGTGGTGTAACCGGTCTGGGGCCACGACCCCGTAGCTGGCAGCACCGCCCGCGGGCTCGCCCGCCCGGGGAGCGCCTTTCCTGGCGTCCGGCGGCTTGCCCGCCGCGCTGGGCGGGGTGACGGCGTTCGGGCGCCGGACTGCCACACCGCGGATGCGCGTCGCCCTCCACCATGCTGTGGGACACGACCGCGTAGCGTGGTTGACACGTGTGTGACCTGACGGCAACCTGTACCTCGTAGGGGCCTGGAAAGTGCAGTGAAAGCCCGCACCAATGCGGAACCGGCTCCAACGCGTCTGATCGACGGCCAGGCCGTCGCCCCGCCGCTACCGGCGTCGGCCCGCACTCGCAAGGCCACGATCCATCCTGCAGACCGCACGCCCTTGCCACACCGGCTTACCCGGGGCGCGTCACGACGCTCGCAGGACCATCTGCGCAGACTGCACGCCCGTGCCGCATCGGCTTACTCGGGGCGCGTTGAGACCTGCCGGAGATAACGCGTACGAGCTGCGAGTCCCCCTGCTTCCGACCAGACGAGTTGGAGAACCGCCCATGCGCGCATCCCGATTGCGAGCCGTGCTGCTCTGTCTCGGCATCACGCTGGCGTCAGCCGGCGTCGGTGCCGTCACCTCCCCGACGGCGTCCGCGGCACCGACCCGCTACGAGGCCGAGACGGCACCCGCCACCTGCGACGGTGTCATCGAGTCCAACCACACCGGGTACTCCGGTAGCGGATTCTGCAACGCCGACAACGTGGTGAGTGCTGGAGCGCAGTTCACCGTCACCGCGTCCGAGGCCGGCACGGCCGTCATCGCCATCCGTTACGCCAACGGCGCCACCGCGGATCGCCCGGCCGACGTGTCCGTCAACGGCACGGTCGCGCACGCGGGCAGCGCCTTCGGTGCCACCGGGGCCTGGACAACCTGGGCCACTCACACGCTCACGGTGCCCGTCAACGCCGGCAGCAACACCATCCGGCTCACCCCCACCACCGCCGCGGGCCTGGCCAACGTGGACTACCTCGACTTCGAGCTCAACGGCGACGCACCGCCCGGCAAGCAGATGGAAGACCTCAACCGCGGCCTGACCAGCGTACGTTCCGGCTCGGGCAACCTGGTCTCGTGGCGGCTGCTGGGGACCGAGCCGTCATCGACCGGGTTCAACGTCTACCGCGGTTCGACGAAGGTGAACACGTCGCCGATCACCAACTCCACCAACCACCTCGACGCCGGAGCACCGGCGGACGCGTCATACACGGTCCGCGCGATCGTGGACGGCGTCGAGCAGCCGGCGTCCGAGCCGTCGCTGCGCTTCGCCGGCGGCAACTACCTGGACCTGCCGATCTCCCGGCCGGGGAGCAACTACACGGCCGGCGACGCGAGCGTCGGTGACGTCGATG
Source organism: Streptomyces phytophilus (assembly GCF_013870535.1). Classification (GTDB taxonomy): domain Bacteria; phylum Actinomycetota; class Actinomycetes; order Streptomycetales; family Streptomycetaceae; genus Streptomyces; species Streptomyces phytophilus. The sequence continues at coordinate 17,726 of NZ_JACBXC010000025.1, forward strand.
GTGACGGACAGTACGAGATCTTCCTCAAGTGGGATCCCAACGACCAGAAGGACAACGCGCAGTCCGGTGTCACCAGCAACGTCTACATCGACGCCTACCGGCTCGACGGCCAGCGGCTGTGGCGCGTCGACCTGGGCCGCAACATCCGCGCCGGGGCGCACTACACGCAGTTCCAGGTCTACGACTACGACGGTGACGGGCGCGCGGAACTCGCGGTCAAGACCGGCGACGGCACCGTCTCCGGCACCGGGCAGGTGATCGGCAACGGCAGTGCCGACCACCGCAACTCCTCCGGCTACATCATCACCGGACCCGAGTACCTCACCATGTTCAACGGCCTCACCGGCGCCGCCATGGACACGGTCGACTTCCAGCCCGCACGCGGCAACATCAACGACTGGGGCGACAACTACGGCAACCGCGGCGACCGCTTCCTGGCCGGGACCGCGTACCTGGACGGGCAGCGCCCCAGCCTCATCATGGGCCGCGGCTACTACGCCAAGAGCGCGATCGCGGCCTGGGACTTCCGCGGCGGCCAGCTCACCATGCGCTGGAAGTTCGACTCCGGCAACGTCGGCAACCAGTGGACCGGCCGCGGCACGCACTCGCTGTCCATCGCCGACGTCGACGGCAACGGCACCGACGAAGTCGTCTACGGCGGCATGACCCTCAACGACAACGGCACCGGCCGGTACACCACCGGCTTCTACGCCCACGGCGACGCCCTGCACGTCGGAGACTTCGTGCCCGGCCGCACCGGCAAGGAGATCTGGCAGATCCACGAGCAGAGCTCCGGCGCCTCCGCGACACTGCGCGACGCCAACAACGGCTCGATCCTCATGCAGCGCAACAACACCTGCGGTTGCGAAGGTCCGGCCCGCGGGGTGGCGGGCGACATCTACGCCGGCAACGCGGGCGCCGAGTTCTGGGGCTCTGGCACCGGCCTGGGCAACCTCCTCAACGCCTCCGGCGGCAACGTCGGACGCAACCCCAGCAGTTACAACTTCCTCGCCTGGTGGGACGCCGACCCGGTGCGGGAACTTCTCGACGGCAACCACGTCGACAAGTACGGCACCGGCGGCGATACCCGCCTGCTTACCGCCTCCGGCGCACACTCCATCAACGGCACCAAGGCGACACCGTCGCTCTCCGGTGACCTGTTCGGCGACTGGCGCGAGGAGATCGTCCTCCCGCGTGACGACAACGCCGCGCTGCGCATCTACGCAACGCCCGTACAGACGGACCGGCGGATGTACACGCTGATGCACGACGCGCAGTACCGAGTCGCCGTCGCATGGCAGAACACCGCCTACAACCAGCCGCCACACCCGAGCTTCTTCCTCGGCAACGGCATGAGCACCCCGCCGCAACCCCGCATCGATGTCCGCTGACAATCACTCACCGGGTGCGGGCCGGGCACGATACGGCCCGCACCACGGGCGCCGGTGCTATGCACTTTGGTGCTGTGGGTGCCGCCGATGTTGGTGTGGCGGACCCGGCGGCCTCCGGCCCCGGGTATGTCCTCGGCCCCGGCCCGGGCGACGAACTCGTCGCTCACCGACCGGTCACAGATCCACCTCGTGATCTCGGCCGAGCCGCCACTGTCTGTGGCGCGTTGAACCGCCTTCCTTCCGTGCGGCCCATCCTTGATCGCATGGGAGGTGTCAGTTGAAGTGTTTGCAGTGCCGCCGGAGCCTCAAACGAGTCGCCGCATGATCCATACCGTGCTGACGGCGAAGACGCCCTCGATAAGGGTCTAACAGGTCTG
>NZ_JACBXC010000250.1 GCF_013870535.1 Streptomyces phytophilus
CGGGCCGGGGCCGAGGTCCTGGCCACCGCCAGCCCGCAGAAGTGGCCGTTCCTGCGGGCCCAGGGCATCGGCCACGTCATGAACTCCCGCGAGCTGGCGTACCCCGACGAGGTGCTGGCCGCCACGGACGGCGAGGGAGCCGACATCGTGCTCCACAGCCTCGGCGGCGACCGCGTCGAGGCCAGCCTCCGGGCGCTCGGGCGCGGCGGCCGCTTCGTCGAACTGGGCAAGGTGGGGGCGTGGACGCCCGACGAGATCCACCGGGCCCGGCCCGACGTCGCGTACCACACCTTCGACTTCAGCGTGTTCGACGCCGAGCAGCTCCGCCGGCTGACCGCGGAGGTGCTCGCCCCCGTCATGGAGCTGATGGAGGCCGGGGAGCTGCCCCCCATCCCCACCACCGTCCACACCCTCGACGAGGTCGACGAGGCGTTCAGGTCCCTCAGCCGCGGCACCAACGTCGGCAAGCTCGTCATCGGATTCGACGCCTGGCTCGGCACCGAACCGCCGCCCGCCGCACCGCCCGTCGAGGTCGACGCGGACCACACCTACCTCGTCACCGGCGGGTTCGGCGCGCTCGGCCGCCTCGTCGCCGAGCGCCTCGCGGTCCTCGGCGCCCGCCACCTGGCCCTGCTGGGCAGGCGCACCCCGGCGGAGGAGGACCTCGCCGCCCTCCGGGAACGCCTCGGCCCGGACGTCGAAGTCGCCGCCTACGCGGCCGACATCGGCGACGAGGACGACGTGCGCCGCGTCTTCGCGGACCTGGAGGCCCGGCAGCGGCCGCTCGGCGGCATCGTGCACGCCGCGGGCGTGCTGGCCGACGCCCCGGTGGCCGCGCAGACCTGGGAGAGCATCGAGACGATCTTCCGGACGAAGGTCTACGGCAGCTGGCTGCTGCACAAGGCCGCCCTCTCCCTCCCGGACCTGCGGTTCTTCATCGGCTACTCGACCGTGACCTCGATCGTCGGCAACGGCGGCCAGGCGAACTACGCGGCGGGCAGCGCGTTCCTCGACACCCTGATGTGCCGGCGGCACGCCGCCGGGCTGCCCGGGACGAGCGTCAACTGGGGCGCCTGGGGGGAGATCGGCCTGGCCGCCGCCGCGGGCCCGCAGCACGCCGCGAGCGTCGAGCGGCAGGGCTTCTCCTTCTTCCGGCCGGCGGCCGGGATCCGCGCCCTGTTCCGGCTGCTGGACCGGCCGCCCGCCCAGGTCACCATCGCCGAGGTCGACTGGGACCGCTTCGCCGCGACCCGGCCGCAGCCCAACGCCCTGTACCAGCAGGTCGCACGCGGCCCGCGGCGCCGGGGCGTCGACATCGACCCGGACGCCCTGCGGGCGCTGCCCGCGGCGGAGCGGCAGGAGACCGTCTCGCGCGCCGTCCGCGGGCTCATCGCCGACCTCCTGCACTACGACGGCGCCGACGACGTGCCGCCCGACGCCCGCTTCTTCGAGGTGGGCCTGGACTCCCTGGCCGCGGTCGAGCTGAAGAACGCGCTGGAGCTCTGCTTCCGCCTCCAGCTCTCCGCCACCAGCGTCTTCGACCACCCGTCGGTCGCGCAGCTCGCGGAGTTCCTCGACGGACGGCTCACATCCGCCACGCCCGGCGCGAACGGCACGAACAGCACGAAGAGCGCGAACGGCACGGACGGAGACGCACGATGAGCCAGGCCACCGGAACCGCCGTCCGGTTCCCCACCATCGCCGCCACCGCGGCCCACCACGCCGAGGTCCGCCCGGACCGCACCGCCATCGAGTGCGCCGGCCGCCGGGTCACCTTCCTCGACCTGGACCTGCGCAGCAACCGTACGGCCCGCGCACTGGCCGCCGAGGGCGTCACCGCCGGCACCCGCGTCGCGTACCTCGCCGCGGACACCGAGCACTACTACGACCTCCTCCTGGCCTGCGCCAAGACCGGCGCCGTGCTGGTGCCCGCCGACCCCCGGCTCACCCCCGGCGAGATCGAGCACGTACTCCGCGACTCGGGGGCCGCCCTGCTGTTCGCCGACGCCGGGCGGCTGCCCGCCGCCGAGCGGATCCGCCCCGCGCTGCCCGCCCTCCGTGCCGTGATCAGCCTCGAAGACGACGCGCCCGGCGGCGGCTTCGCCGCCTGGGCCGGCGGCCGTCCCGACACCGCCCCCGAGGCCGTCCCGGGCCCCGCCCACCCGCTGACGCAGATCTACACCAGCGGCACCACCGGCGCCCCCAAGGGCGTGGTGCTCAGCCAGCGCAGCTTCTGGGCGGTCAACGACCTGCTGGCCCGCCACCGCCTGGACTGGCTCGACTGGCGCGAGGACGACCGGATCCTGCACGTCCTGCCGGGCCACCACATCGGCGGCCCGTGGTGGTTCCTCCAGGGCTTCCGCGCCGGGGCCGCCAACGTGCTCGGCCAGGGCTTCGAGGGCGGGCGCACCCTCCGCCAGATCCGGGACGGCGGCATCACCACCACCCTGATGGTGCCGTCCATGCTGCAGGTCCTCCTCGACGAACCGGGCGCGGGAGAAGCCGACTTCGCGGGCCTGCGCAAGGTCGTGTACGGCGGCTCGCCGATGCCGGAGGCCCTGCTGCGCAGGTGCCTGGAGGTGATGGGCTGCGAGTTCGCGCAGATCTTCGGCCTCACCGAGACGTGCGCCTCCGCCCTCTGCCTGCCCCCGGCCGACCACGTCCCCGGCGGGCCCCGCCTCACCGCCGCGGGCCGGGCGTACCCCGGCGTGGCCGTGCAGGTCGTCGACCGCGCCGGCGACCCGCTGCCGGCCGGGCAGGTCGGCGAGATCCTCCTCGACACCCCCGCCGTCATGGACGGCTACTGGAACCGGCCCCGCGACACCGAACGCACCGTCGTCGACGGCTGGCTGCACACCGGCGACGCGGGCTTCCTCGACGAGGACGGCTACGTCCACATCCGCGACCGCATCAAGGACGTCATCCTCGTCGCCGGGGAGAACGTGTACCCGGCGGAGGTCGAGAACGCCCTGGGCAAGCACCCGGGCGTGGCCGACGTGGCCGTGGTGGGCGTGCCGGACCGGGTGCGCGGCGAGGCGGTCAGGGCGTACGTCGTACCCCGGGCGGGGGAGCGGCCGTCCCCGCGCGAGCTGACGACGTTCCTCAGGGACCGGCTCGCCGACTACAAGAGCCCCACGGACTACGCCTTCGTGGACGCCCTGCCGCGCACCGCGAGCGGCAAGATCCTGCGCCGCGAACTGCGCGGCCGTTCCTAGGGAGAGGACCCAGACCATGGACGCGAGCACGGACCGCCCCGGAGGGCCCGACCTGCTGGACCTGCCGCTGCCGCAGCCGCGCGAGTGCCCCTTCGGGCCGCCCCCGGAGATGGCCGGGCTGCGCGAGCGGACGCCGGTGGTCCGGGTGAAGTGCCCGACCGGCATCACCGCGTGGCTCGTTACCCGCTACGACGACGTGCGCGACGTGCTCGGGGACGCCGGGCGCTTCAGCAGCCGCGCCGGGCAGGCGATCCACCTGATGGCGCACGCGGATCCCGACCGGCCGGTCGGAGACGTGGAGTTCTCGCGCATGGACGGTGCGGACTACCAGCGGTTCCGGCGGATCATCGGGCCGGAGGTGTCGACCGCCCAGCGGATGGCGGAGCTGCGTCCGATGGTGCAGGACCTCGTCGACGAGCGGCTCGACGCGCTGGCCGCCGCCGGGCAGGCCGCCGACTTCTACGGCGACTTCGCCGTCCCCGTCACCACCGCCGCGATCGGCGGGCTCGTCGGCGTGCCGTACGAGGACCGGGAGCTGTTCCACAACGCTGCGGCGGTGATGTTCAGCGGCGCCACCAGCCAGGCGGACGTGCTCAAGGTGATGCGGCCGCTCCACGAGTACCTGTACAAGCTCGTCGTGACCCGCCGCGCGGAGCCCGCGGACGACAGCCTCAGCCGCATCATCGCGCGCAGCGAAGCCGGCGAGCGGCCCTTCACCGACGTGGAGTTGGTCGGCATCTGCGCCGCCCTGCTCGTCCCCGGCTTCGACACCACCGCGACCGTCATGGCCCACGGCCTCCTCACCCTCCTCGCACACCCGGCGGAGCTGGCCCGGCTGCGTGCCGACCCCTCGCTGATCCCCAGCGCGGTCGAGGAGATCGTGCGCTTCCTCGGGGGCGCCCCGGGCATCGTCCGCCAGGCGACCCGGGACACCGAGATCGGCGGCCACCCGGTGGCAGAAGGCGACTACGTCGTCCTCGCCATGCAGGCCGCCGACCGCGACACCGGCGCGTTCCCCGACCCCGACCGGCTGGACGTCGGCCGGCGGCCCAACAACCACCTGGGCTTCGGCTACGGCACGCACCAGTGCTTCGGGCAGCAGACGGCCCGGCTGGAGCTGACGGTGACCCTGGAGACCCTGCTGCGCCGCGTCCCGTCGCTGCGGCTCGCGGTGCCGCTGGACGACGTCCCGTTCAAGACGGGGAGCATCGTCTACGGACCGGCCGAGGTCCCGGTGACGTGGGACGCCGTCCTGCCCGCGGGAAAGGCGGGATGACGGGTGGCGGGGGCGGCGGACCGGTGAGGATCGGCGTCGACGTCGACAAGTGCGTGGCCTCCGGCATGTGCGCGTTCGTGGCGCCCGGGGTCTTCGGCCAGAGGGAGGAGGACGGCGTGGTCGTGGTCCTGCACCGGGATCCGCCCGAGGACCAGCACGAGGCGGTGCACGAGGCGGCGGTGCGCTGCCCCGCGCAGGTGATCGACGTCGAGTAGCCCGCCCCGGGAGCCGCGGGGGAGCGATCCACCGACGCGGCGGAGCGTCCGCGCCCCGTACCCGCGCTCCATGTCACTGACGGGAGTCCCTTTTCCGGTGTCTGCCAACGAACAGCAGCTGCGCGAGTACCTGAGGCTGGTCACCGCCGACCTCCGCGAGACCCGGAAGCGTCTCGAACGGGCCGAGGCCGGGCGGCACGAGCCCGTCGCCGTGACCGCCATGGCCTGCCGCTTCCCCGGCGGAGTGACGTCCCCCGAGGAGCTGTGGCGCCTCGTCGCCGACGGCGGGGAGGGCCTGTCGCCGCTGCCCGCCGACCGCGGCTGGGACCTGGAGGCGCTCCGCGACCCCGACCCCCGGCTGCCCGGCAGGACCTGTCTGCGCGCCGGCGGATTCCTGCGCGAGGCGGGCGACTTCGATGCCGGCCTGTTCGGGATCTCGCCGCGCGAGGCGCTGGCGATGGACCCGCAGCAGCGGCTGCTGCTCGAAGTGGCGTGGGAGGCGTTCGAGCGCGCCGGGCTCCCGGCCGGAGAGCTGCGGGGCGAGCCCGTGGGCGTCTTCGTCGGCGGGACGCCGCAGGAGTACGCGCCGCGCCACGGCGACCCGGCGGCGCGGGACCTGGAGGGCTACCTGGCCGTCGGCACCACCACGAGCGGGATGTCGGGGCGGATCGCGTACACCTTCGGACTGCGCGGCCCCGCGCTGACCGTCGACACCGCCTGCTCGTCCTCGCTGACCGCCCTGCACGTCGCCGTGCAGGCGCTGCGGCGCGGCGAGTGCACCATGGCGCTCGCCGGCGGCGTCACCGTCATGTCCTCCCCGAACTGGATCGTCGACCTCAGCCGCCAGCGGGCCCTGGCCGCCGACGGCCGGTGCAAGGCGTTCGCCGCGGCGGCCGACGGCTTCGGCCCCGCCGAAGGCGTGGGCGTGCTGCTGCTGGAGCGCCTGTCCGACGCCCGCCGCCTCGGCCACCGGGTGCTGGCCGTCGTACGGGGCACGGCGGTGGGCCAGGACGGCGCGAGCAACGGCCTGACCGCCCCCAACGACGAGGCGCAGGAACAGGTCATCCGCGACGCCCTGGCCGACGCCCGGCTCACCGCCGCCGACGTGGACGCGGTGGAGGCGCACGGCACCGGCACCGGCCTCGGCGACCCGATCGAGGCCCAGGCGCTCGCCGCCGCCTACGGCCGCGGGCGCCCGGCCGAACGGCCCCTGCTGCTGGGGACGGTGAAGTCGAACATCGGGCACACCCAGGCGGCGGCGGGGATGGCCGGGGTCATGAAGACGGTCATGGCGATGCGCCACGGCGTGCTGCCCGCGACGCTGCACGTCGACGAGCCGTCCCCCCATGTCGACTGGGCGGCGGGGACGTTGGAGCTGCTGACCGCGGCCAGGCCGTGGCCGGAGCGTGGCGGACCCCGGCGGGCGGGCGTGTCGTCGTTCGGCATCACCGGCACCAACGCCCACGTGATCCTTGAGGAAGCCGAGGAGGCCGCAGAAAACGGACGGCCGGAACCGGAAGCCGACCGGGAAGCCCTCTCCGCCGTCGTCCCGTGGATCCTCTCCGCACGCGGTGAGGCCGCCCTGCGGCAGCAGGCGGTGCGGCTACGGGAGTTCGCGGCCGGCGCCGCCGCGGCC
>NZ_JACBXC010000251.1 GCF_013870535.1 Streptomyces phytophilus
CGGGCGACCGGGTGATGTGCACGCAGTACGAGTACCTGGCCGACCGCAAGCCGGTGCAGCTGGCCGTGAGCTGGGAGCCGCTGGCGCTCACCGACGGCACCGACGTCGTCTTCCCCGAGCGCGGCCCTTACGCCCGGCGCGGTGTGCGCGGCCGGTTCGCGGCGATCGGGATCCGGGTGGTACGGGCCGCGGAGCTGGTCGGCTCGCGGTCGGCGACGACGGCGGAGGCGGAGGCGCTGGGCTGCGCGCCGGGGCAGTGCGTGACGACGCTGGAGCGCACGTACTACGACGAGCGGGGCCGGGCGGTGGAGACCTCCGAGGCGGTGGTGCGGGCGGACCGCTGGCGGCTGGAGTACGACATCACGTTCACCGGCTGACGGCGGACACGACGCTCACCGGCCGACGGGGGACGCCGCGCTCACCGGCAGACGGCGACGCCGCGCTCACCCGCTGAAATGGGGGCGTCCGGTTCACCCGCTGGGGGGGCGCGCGACGTCCGCCGGTCGCGCGCCGCGCCGCGACGGGCGTCAGCCCTCCGCGACCTCGGCGTACATCTGGGACAGCTCCGGCGCCCCGTTCGCCGCCCACTCCGCGCCGATCTCCAGCACGTCCATCTCGCGCCCCGACGACAGCCGCACCACCGGCGCGCCGTCCTCCGGGTCGAGCACCCACTGCGCGTCCGCGATCGTCCGCACGATGACCGTGCCCAGATACAGCCCCGCGTCACTGCCCAGCCAGGGCGTGACCTCCGGGTCGTCCCGCCAGCCCGGCAGCAGTTGGTCCAGCTCCTCAAGCGACCGCGGCGTGTCGTCCAGCTCGACGCCGGCCGACTCCGCCTGGACGCGCAGCAGTTCGCACTCGCTGAGCAGCTCGGTGACGCCCTCCTGGTCGACCGGCGTGTCCACGTGCGACGCCCGCTGCTCACTCCCGGAGCCGTGCCGTCTGCGCCAGTTGTCGAGGAAGGAGATGTTCATGCCCCCACCCTCGCATCCGGGCAGGCGGCAGCACCACAGGCGCGCGGATCCGATTCGCTCACCAGGTGTTTCCCGGAAGGCCGTCTTGACCGTTCACTCCTGTCTCTTTAGCGTCATTGCGCCCCCCTGAGATAACTGGTCATGTCGAGACGCCGAACCGGGACCCGGAGGGCCACCTTGCGGATTCGCCTCGTCACCACCGCCACCCTGCTCACACTCGCCGCCACCGCCGTACCGGTGGCGGCCCAAGCAGCCGAACGGCCCAGCGGGCCGCGGCAGTTGGCCACGCTCTTCGACAACACCGCCGTCAGCGACGACGCCGACCCGGGCGCCGCGGACTTCGACGGCGCCGGCAGCTCGTTCTCCGCCGGGGACCTGGCCGCCGCCGGCTGGACACCCGGGCGCAAACTGGACATCGACGCGGCCGGGCTGCGGCTGCCGCGCTACGGCCGCGGCGCGCCCGACAACGTCGTCGCCGACGGCCAGTCCGTCGCGCTGCGCGGCACGGGCAACGCCGTCTCCCTGCTCGTCGCCGGCTCCGCCACCGCCGGTCCGGGCACCGGAGTCTCCGGCACCGGCACCGTGCGGTACGCGGACGGCAGCTCCAGCCCGTACAGCCTGACCGCCCCGGACTGGCGCACCGGGCCGCTCACCACCAAGGCGCTGGCGCTGCCCCGGTTCAACACCCCCGACGGGCCGCGGGCCGAGGCCACCCGGCTGTACGCGGTGACCGTGCCCGTCACCCGCGGCAAGCGGATCACCTCGCTGACCCTGCCCGACGACCCGGGCCCCGAGTCCGACCTGCACGTCTTCGCGGCCTCCGTACGGCCGGAAGCCACCGGCTGGACCGGAAGCTGGGCCGCCAGCGCCTCCGGCTACACCGCCGTGGGGCCGTGGACGGACCGGACGCTGCGACTCGTGGTGCACGCCGGCGCGGGCGGCGACAGCACCCGCGTACGGCTGGCCAACACCTTCGCCGCGTCACCGGTGCGGTTCGGGCAGGCCACCGTCGCCGTGCAGGGCGAGGGCGCCGCCACCGCCGGCGACCCGGTGCCGCTGACGTTCGGCGGCAGGACCGGCACCACCGTCGCCGCCGGCGCCGAGGCGGTCAGCGACCCGGCCCGCTTCACCGTGCCGCCGGGGTCGAACCTGCTGGTCAGCATCCACCTGCCGGAGACCGTGAGCGCCGCGCCGGTGCACGCCCTGGCCATGCAGAACTCGTACATCAGCGCCGACGGCAGCGGCGACCGCGCCGCCGACTCCGGCGCCGACGCCTTCACCGGCACCGTCGGCACCTGGCCCTTCCTCACCGGCATCGACGTGCGCGGCGGGCCCGGCTCCGTCGTCACCCTCGGCGACTCCATCACCGACGGGCACAGCTCCGGCACCGGGACGAACCAGCGCTGGCCCGACGTGCTCTCCGGCCGGCTGCGCGCACAGGACGACATGCCCCGCTACGGCGTGCTCAACCACGGCATCTCCGCGAACCGCATCGTCACCGACCGGTACAAGGGCGACGGCGTGAGCACCGACGTCGGCGGCGTCAGCGCCCAGCACCGGCTGGAGCGCGACGTGCTGGCGCAGACCTCGGCCCGTACCGTCGTGGTCTTCGAGGGCATCAACGACGTCCGCGCGGGCACCAGCGCCGACGAGGTGATCGCCGGGCTGCGCAGCATCTCCGAGCGGGCGCAGGCCCGGAGGCTGCGGGTGGTGGCCGCGACCATCGCGCCGTGCGAGGGCTACGGCGACTGCAGCCCCGCGGTCGACGCGCGGCGCACCGCGGTCAACGACTTCATCCGCGCCAACGCGGGCGCGGCGGACGCCGAGTTCGACGCGATGCTCGACTTCGACGCCGTGCTGCGCGACCCGGAGCGCCCGCAGCGGCTGCTGCCCGCGTACGACAGCGGCGACCACCTCCACCCCGGCCCCGCGGGGCTGAAGGCGGCGGCGGACTCGATCGACCTGGGGCTCCTCGTGCCGCGCTCCTAGGCCCTGCGCCCCGGCTCGTGAGGGCCTGTTCGTGGCGGCCTAGAGATCGAGGTCGACGACGACGGGGGCGTGGTCGGACGGGTTCTTGTCCTTGCCCGGCCGCCGCGCCTCCCGGTCGACGTACGAGTCGGTGACGGCGGCGGTGAACGCCGCGTTGCCGTAGACGTGGTCGATGCGCATCCCCTTGTTCTTCTGGAAGCCGAGCTGGCGGTAGTCCCAGAAGGTGAAGGGGATGTCGTACTTCAGCGCGCGCGGGTAGACCTCGCTGAGCCCGGCGGACTTCTGCAGCTCGGCGAGCGCCGCGCGCTCGGCCTCGCTGACGTGCGTGTGCCCGTCGAAGAGGGAGATGTCCCAGACGTCCTCGTCCTTGGGCGCCACGTTGTAGTCCCCGAGGAGGGCGTAGGGGCGCTCGCCCGGGGCCTCTTCCGCGGCCATCGCGCGCAGCGCCTCCAGCCAGCGCAGCTTGTACGCGTAGTGGGCGTGCCCGACGTCGCGGCCGTTCGGCACGTACAGCGACCAGACGCGCACCCGGCCGCACGTCGCGCCGAGCGCGCGGGGCTCGGTCGCGCCGTCGTACTGCGGCTGGTCCGGCAGGTCCTCGGTGACGTCGGCCAGGCCCGCCTTGGAGACGACCGCCACCCCGTTCCACCGGCCGTCGGCGCGGATCGCCGCCTCGTACCCCAGGGCCGCGAGCGCTTCGCCCGGGAACGCCTCCGCGGTGCACTTCAGCTCCTGGAAGCACACCACGTCGGGCGCGGTCTCCTCAAGCCACTGCAGGATGCGGGGCAGCCGGGGATTGATCCCGTTGACGTTCCACGTAGCGATGCGCACAGCCATGCCGACAACCTACCCCGCCCCTCTGACAACGGGCCCCGGGGATCCGCCGGGCCGACCGCGGGGCCTACACCGCCAGGCGGGCGCCCCGTTCGAGCCGGACGTGCTCCGCGCCGCCGATGCCCGGGCCGTTCGGGCCCAGCATGCGGCCGTAGAGCGGCGGAGCGAGGTCGGAGAGCAGGGCGTCGTGGACGTCGACCGCGCGCCGCGGGGCGACCGCGCGGACGTAGTCGACGACCTCGGCGAGCTTGTTCCACGGCGCCATCACGGGCATCAGCAGCGTCTCGACGGGGCGGTCCGGCACGGTCAGCGCGTCGCCCGGGTGGAAGACGGCACCGTCCACGACGTAGCCGACGTTGGTGACGCGCGGGATGTCCGGGTGGATCACGGCGTGCAGTTGGCCGTGCACCTCGACCTCGAAGCCGGCGGCGGTGACCACGTCGCCCTCGCCGACGGTGTGCACCCGGCCGGGGAACGCCGCGGCGACCTGCTCCGCCACGCTGCGCAGCGTCCACAGCTGCGCCGCGGGGCTGGTGTCGAGCGCGGCGCGCAGCCGGCCCTCGTCGAAGTGGTCGGGGTGCTCGTGCGTGACGAGCAGGACGTCCGCGCCGACCGCGGCGTCCGCCTCGCTGAACCCGCCGGGGTCGACGACGAGCACCGCCCCGTCCTTGGCCAGCCGGACGCAGGAGTGGCCCTTCTTCGTCAATTCCATGATGCCGGTGACAACTCCTCGTCAGTACTCCGTCGTGGACACCGTACGCACCACGAGGTTCTCGGGGTCCTCGGTGTTGACGACGATGGACACGTCCGGGCGCGCGCCGGGCTGCTTGAGCTTCAGCCCCGACCAGTCGCCCTCGGTGAAGTCCCAGCCGACCTCGTCCGCCTCGGCGGGCGTGATGGGGTTCAGGCCGTCCCGCAGCCGGGGCAGGGGCCGGACGTCCGTGCGCGAGAACGTCGTCTCCAGGTACTCGTCCACCGACTCCTGCGGGGCGGTGAAGTCGACGTACAGGGCGCTGTCGTGCAGCGAGTTCTGCTCGTAGTAGCGGATGTACTCGGCGCCGCCCGGGACGGGCACCTGGTAGATGCGGCGCAGCAGGCGCGGCGGCCAGCCGGACTCCATGTCGGTGTAGGCGGCGCGCTCGGCCTTGTCCCGGCCGCTCTCGCGGCTCTGCTGGGTGGAGAGCCAGCCGTAGACCAGCGGGACGCCGACGAGCAGGGCGATGGCGAGGTACGCCTTCCAGGAGCGGACGACGCGGCGCGGGGGGCGGTGGGGCATGTGTCCATTGTGTGCGGGATCGGGCTCGTGCCCGTACGCGGGACGCTCTCCCGAGTCCTGGAGGGTCACTTGCCGACCACCTGCGCGAACCGCTCGTAGCGCTCGACGCGCCGCCGGTTGGTGCGGCGGAACCTGCGGGCCACCAGGCGGGCCAGGTCGGCGGCGCCGACCAGCCCGGCGTCGTTGCCGAGGCGGGCGCGTACTATCCGGGCCTCGGGCCGGTAGCCGCGGCCGGTGAGGCTGCGGCCGAAGGCGTCCTGGGCGGGCTTGATGAGCAGGTCGTCGGCGGCGCTGACGCCGCCGCCGATGACGAAGCAGCCGGGGTCGAGGGCGGCGGCGAGGTTGGCGATGCCGACGCCGAGCCACTGGCCGATGTCCTGCAGCAGCTCTATGCACATCGCGTCGCCCTCGCGGGCCAGCTCGGTGATGAGCGGGCCGGTGATGTCGCCGACGTTGCCCTTGACGCGCTCGATGATCCCGTACGCGACCGGGGACTCGGCGGCGGCCAGCTCGCGGGCCTCGCGGACCAGCGCGTTGCCGGAGCTGTACTGCTCCCAGCAGCCGCGGTTGCCGCACGGGCAGCGGTGCCCGCCGGGCACCACCTGCATGTGGCCGAACTCCCCGGCCACCCCGTACTTGCCGCGCTTGACCTGGCCGTCCTCCAGGATGGCGCCCCCGATGCCGGTGCCCAGGGTGATCATCACGAGGTAGTCCTCGCCGCGGCCGGCGCCGAAGCGCCACTCCGCCCAGGCGGCGGCGTTGGCGTCGTTGTCGACCATCACGGGGACCCGCAGCCGCTCGGAGAGCGCGTCGCGCAGCGGCTCGTTCCGCCAGGACAGGTGCGGGGCGAAGAGCACCCGGCTGCGGTCGGCGTCGATCCAGCCGGCGGCGCCGATGCCGACGGCGTGCACGTCGTGGCGCTCGGAGAGGTCGAGGACCAGCTCGACGATCACGTCCTCGACGACCTGGGGGCTCTTGGACTTGTCGGGCGTCTCGGTGGTCGCGCGCTCCAGGATGTGCCCGTCGGCGTCGACGACGCCGGCGGCGACCTTCGTGCCGCCGATGTCGATGCCGACGGTGGGCACCCGGGGCGCGGTCAGGTGCGAGCGGCGCTCGCGGTGGCTCACGCTGCGCAGCACGGTGGCGCGCGCGGCACCGCGGTGCGGCGTCCTCTCGGCGGCCGTCACGGGCGCTCCCCTCGCCCGGGCCGAAGGCGCGGCTCGGTGGGTGCGGGTGATCGCAAGGGGTGGCCCCTTCCCCTGTC
>NZ_JACBXC010000252.1 GCF_013870535.1 Streptomyces phytophilus
CCCACCTGCCCGTCACCCTGGAGGCGCTGCGGCTCGGGCTGCCGGTGCTCGGCGAGAAGCCGCTCGCCGCCACGCTCCCGCAGGCCCTGCGGCTGGCCGCCGCGGCCGAGGCGGCGGACCGCCTGTTCATGGTCAGCCAGTCCCGCCGCTACGACCCGCACCTCTTCGCGCTGCGGGAGCGGGCCGCCCGGCTGGGCCGGCCGGGCATCCTGACCACCGAGTTCTTCAGGGACCCCCGCTTCGGGGGGTTCCGCGACACGATGGACCACCCGCTGCTCCTCGACATGGCGATCCACCCGTTCGACACCGCCCGCTGGCTCCTGGGCGCCGAGCCCGTGTCGGTCCACTGCGAGGAGTACAACCCGCCGTGGAGCTGGTACGCCGGGGCCGCCGCCACCACCGCCGTCTTCGAGATGACCGGCGGCAGCCGCTACGTCTTCACCGGCAGCTGGTGCAGCCCGGGGCTGGCGACCTCCTGGAACGGCGCCTGGCGGCTCAGCGCGGAACACGGCTCGCTCCACTGGGACGGCGAGAACCCCGCCACCGCCGAAACCACCGCCCGGGCCGGCGCCGTCCCGCCGGCGGATGCGGATGCGGACACGGAGGCGGATGCGGCGGAGGCGCCGGCGAAGGGGATCGCCGGCGCCCTGGCCGAGTTCGTACGCGCGCTGCGTACCGGCGAGACGCCGATGGGCGAGGTGCACGACAACGTCATGAGCCTCGCCATGGTCACCGCCGCCGTCGAGTCCGCGGAGACCGGCCGGCGCGTCCGCATCGACGACCTCCTCGACTCCGCCCTGACCGAGGCCCTCGCGTCGTCGGACCCGCCGGAACGCGGCGTCCTGCGCGCCGTTCCGCGGCGGCGGGAGCCGCATCCGGCCCGCTGATCGGCCGCGGCACGCGGACGGCGGCGGCCGGAACCGTACGCGCCGGGCGTGCTCAGCGCGTCAGGACCACCTTGCCGAACAGGTCCCCGGCCGCCATCTTCTCGAAGCCCTCACGCGCCCGGTCCAGCGGCAGCACCGTGTCGATCACCGGCCGCACGCCCTTCGCCGCGCAGAAGTTGAGCAGCCCCGCCAGCTCCTCCTTGGTGCCCATCGTCGAGCCGACGACCTTCAGCTCCAGGAAGAAGACCCGCTGCAGCTCCACCGACGGCGGGTTCGGCCCGCTCGTCGTACCGGAGATGACCAGCGTGCCGCCGGGGCGCAGGGACTTCACCGAGTGGGACCACGTCGCCGCGCCGACCGTCTCCAGGACCGCGTCCATCCGGTGCGGCAGGCGTGTGCCCGGTGCCACCGCGGCCTCCGCGCCGAGGTCCTCGGCCCGCTTGCGCTTCGTCTCGTCGCGGCTCGTGGCGTACATCCGCAGTCCCGCCGCCGCGCCCAGCACGATCGCCGCCGTGGCGACGCCGCCGCCCGCGCCCTGGACCAGGACCGAGTCGCCGGGGCGGACGCCGGCGTTGGTGAAGAGCATGCGGTACGCCGTGAGCCAGGCCGTCGGCAGGCACGCGGCCTCCTCGAAGCTCAGCTCCTTCGGCTTCGGCAGGAGGTTCCAGGCCGGGACGGCGACCTGCTCGGCGAACGTGCCCTGGTACCGCTCCGTCAGCAGCGACCGCGGCTCGTTCGGGCCCACCCCGTGGCCGGTCTGGCCGATGACGGAGTGGAGGACCACCTCGTTGCCGTCGGCGTCGACGCCGGCCGCGTCGCAGCCGAGGATCATCGGCAGGGCGTCCTCGCCCAGTCCGACGCCGCGCAGCGACCACAGGTCGTGGTGGTTGAGGGAAGCGGCTCTGACGTCGACGACGGCCCAGCCGGGCGGGGCCTGCGGCGCGGGCCGCTCCCCCGACTCCAGGCCGTTCAGCGGTTCGTCACGGTCGATGCGGGCGGCGTAGGCGGCATACATGACCATGAAGTTACGCCCCGGGGCGGGGGCCGTACCAGCCCCCGCCCAGCCATGCGGGACATCTCACCCGGGCCCGGTAGACCCGGGGGCGTAGAGCGATTCACAGCACCTTCGACAAGAACGCCTTCGTCCGCTGGTGCTGCGGGTTCGTCAGCACGTCCCGGGGGTGCCCGGACTCCACGACGGCCCCGTCGTCCATGAACACCAGCGCGTCGCCGACCTCCCGCGCGAACCCCATCTCGTGGGTGACGACGATCATCGTCATGCCGGACTGCGCGAGGTCGCGCATCACGTCCAGCACCTCGCCGACCAGCTCAGGGTCGAGCGCCGAGGTGGGCTCGTCGAAGAGCATCAGCTTCGGCTCCATCGCCAGCGCCCGCGCGATGGCGACGCGCTGCTGCTGGCCGCCGGAGAGCTGCGTCGGGTAGCCGGACGCCTTGTCGGCGAGGCCCACGCGGTCCAGCAGCCGCTTCGCGCGCTCCCGCGCGGTGGCCTTGGACTCCCGCTTGACCTGGACCGGCGCCTCCATGACGTTCTCCAGCGCGGTCATGTGCGGGAAGAGGTTGAAGCGCTGGAACACCATGCCGATGTCCTTGCGCTGGGCGGCGACCTCCTTGTCCTTCAGCTCGTAGAGCTTGTTGCCCTGCTGCCGGTAGCCGACGAGGTGGCCGTCGACGTACAGCCGGCCGGCGTTGATCTTCTCCAGGTGGTTGATGCACCGCAGGAAGGTCGACTTGCCGGAGCCCGAGGGGCCGACGAGGCAGAAGACCTCGCGCGGCGCGACCTCCAGGTCGATGCCCTTGAGCACGTGGGTGGGCCCGAAGGACTTGTGTACGCCCTCGGCCGTGACCATTGCCGTCATGGCGGCGCTCACCTCGTTCCCTTCATCCGCGGCCCGGAGAAGATGTTCCGCCGGAGTTTCTGCATCGGGGTCAGCGGCAACTGGCGTACGGAGCCCTTGGCGTAATGCCGCTCGATGTAGTACTGGACCACGCTGAACACGCTGGTCATCGCCAGGTACCAGACGGCGACGACGATGTACATCTCCATCGGGTTCAGGTTGGTCGCGGAGATCTCGTTCGCCACGAACGTCAGCTCGGTGTATTGGATCACCATCGCCAACGACGAGGTCTTGAGCATGTTGATGAACTCGTTCCCCGTCGGCGGCACGATCACCCGCATCGCCTGGGGCAGCACGATGCGCCGCATCGTCCTCCCCCGGCTCATGCCGAGCGCGTGCGACGCCTCCGTCTGGCCCTCGTCGACCGACTGGATGCCGGCGCGGACGATCTCGGCCATGTACGCGGCCTCGTTGAGGCCGAGGCCGAGGAGGGCCGCCACGAACGGGGTCATGACGTCGGTCATCTCGTTCTTGTAGAGCGGACCCAGGTTGAGGGTCTGGAAGACGAGGCCGAGGTTGTACCAGAGCAGGAGTTGCAGCAGCACCGGGGTGCCGCGGAAGAACCAGATGTAGAGGTTCGCGAACGCCGAGGTCACCGGGTTGTCCGAGAGCCGCATGATCGCGAGCACGATGCCGAGGACCACGCCGAGCAGCATGGCGAGCACGGTGATCAGCAAGGTGTTCCCGGCGGCCTCGACGACCCGGTCGGAGAACAGGTACTCGGGGACGTCGCCCCATTCGATCTTGGCGTTGGCGAAGGCGTAGACGAGGAGCCCGAGGAGCGCGAGGACGACGGCGGCGCTCACCCAGCGCCAGGGGTGGCGCACGGGGATCGCCTTGATCGCCTCGGGCGGGACCGCGGTGGCGGCGCCTGTCTTCGAGGGCCCGGGCCCGGCCGGTTGCTTGTCGGCCGGGCCCGGTGAGGTCGGGTCGGTCACGGGAGGACTTCTCTCTGGAACGGCTGCGGGCGGTGGTTACTCGTTGCCTCCGTTGACGGCGGCCTTGTCGACGGCGCCCTGCTCGACGTTCCACTTGTCCAGGACCTTCTGGTACTCGCCGTTCTCGATGATCGCGTCGAGCGCCTTGGCGAGCGCGTCGCGCAGCTCGGCGTTGTCCTTGGAGACCGCGATGCCGTACGGGGCGGCGTCGATCTGCTCGCCGACGACCTCGAAGTCCTCACCGCCGCCCGACTCGCGGGCGTTGTAGGCGGCGACCGGGAAGTCGTTCAGGTCGGCGACGGCCCGGCCCTGCTTGACCTGCTGCAGCGCCTCGGTGTCCTTGGTGAAGGGCAGCGTCTTGATCGGCTTGTCGCACTTCTCGTTCTGCGCCTTGGCGATGTCCGCGCTGACCGTGCCCCGCTGGAAGGCGACGGTCTTGCCGCACAGGTCGTCGAGCGTCGAGATGCCCTCGGGGTTGCCCTTCTGGACCAGGATGGAGACGCCGGCGGAGAAGTAGTCGACGAAGTCGACCTCGGCCTGGCGCTCCTTGTTGTCGGTCATCGACGACATGATGATGTCGAAGCGGCCGGAGTCGAGCGACGGGATCAGGTTGTCGAAGACGTTGTTCTGGAACTGGAACTCGACGCCCAGCTCCTCGCCGAGCGCGTTGGCGATGTCGATGTCCACACCGGCGGGCTTGCCGCCCTGGTCGAACTCCATCGGGGCGTACGCGATGTCCGAACCGACCTTGATCACGCCGGCGTCCTTGACGGCATCGGGGAGCGCGCCCGGCGCCGCGTTCGACTTGGTCTTGGTCTCACCGCCGTCGCCGCTGTCGCCCCCGTCGTCGGTCTGGTCGCCGCAGGACGAGAGCACGAGGGCCCCCGCGGCGGCGAGTGCCCCGACGGCCACCAGTCGAGACTTGGCTGCTCCGGTGCGCCGGGTGGTGCGAGGGCTCATTGCGGGATCCTCCTGCGGGGGGTGAACGGGGTCAGAAGTCCACAAACCCCGGACGCGACAGTTGGTGCGCCTGGGGCGGATGTCGACGATGGCCGACGACGGCATCTTTGCATCCGGAAGACACGCCTCAGGAATGCTGCCGGGTCAAAATCCGATAACAGGTTCGGTAGTGAGACGTAGCTCACGTTTATCCATAACGCTCATAACCCGCGATTCGCCACATTTCGCAGTATGCAATCCCACGCATGACTATGCGTTTCGGCTCCGGTCAGTGTCGCAAAGTGGCTCGCACGCGGCGCTCGGCTTCCTGTACAACGGACACTTACACCCCAAATCCGGGGCCCAGGGCGCGAGTGCGGCGCGCCCGGTGTCCGGGCCTCACCGTGGCCGTGGCGCTCACTCCGCGGCCAGGCGGCCGGACACGTGCCCGCCCACCCCTCGACCGAGAGGGGTGGTTCCTCTTTCTATGACTGTGACTAAGGGGTCAACAACGTGGCAGCGGAGATCGTCAACCCTCCGAGCGGGACGGACACGTCCGACAGCCCAGACGACGACTACTTCGATCCGGCCTTCGCCCTCCACCGGGGCGGAAAGATGGCCGTCCAGGCGACCGTGCCGGTCAACGACAGGGACGACCTGTCGCTGGCCTACACACCGGGTGTCGCCAAGGTGTGCACCGCCATCGCGGAACAGCCCGAGCTCGTCCACGACTACACCTGGAAGTCCCAGGTCGTCGCCGTCGTCACGGACGGCAGCGCGGTCCTCGGCCTCGGCGACATCGGCCCGGAGGCATCCCTTCCGGTGATGGAGGGCAAGGCCATCCTGTTCAAGCAGTTCGGCGGCGTGGACGCGGTCCCCGTCGCGCTGGACTGCCGCGGGGTCGACGAGATCGTCGAGACCGTGGCGCGGCTGGCGCCCTCCTTCGGCGGGGTGAACCTGGAGGACATCTCCGCCCCCCGCTGCTTCGAGATCGAGCGCAAGCTCCAGGAGCGCCTGGACATCCCGATCTTCCACGACGACCAGCACGGCACCGCCGTCGTCACGCTGGCCGCGCTGCGCAACGCCGCGAAGCTCAGCGGCCGGCCGCTCGGCGACCTGCGCGCGGTGATCTCCGGGGCCGGCGCGGCCGGCGCGGCGATCGCCAAGATCCTGGTGGAGGCCGGCATCGGGGACGTGGTCGTCGCCGACCGCAAGGGCATCGTCTCCGCGGACCGCGAGGACCTGACCGACGCCAAGCGGGAGCTGGCGGAGCTGACGAACCGCGCGGGGCGTACGGGCTCGCTGGAGTCCGCGCTCGCGGGCGCGGACGTCTTCATCGGCGTCTCCGGCGGCACGGTGCCGGAGCGGGCGGTGGCGACGATGGCGGAGGGCGCGTTCATCTTCGCCATGGCCAACCCGAACCCGGAGATCCACCCGGATGTGGCGCACAAGTACGCGGCGGTCGTGGCCACGGGCCGCAGCGACTACCCGAACCAGATCAACAACGTGCTCGCGTTCCCCGGCATCTTCGCCGGGGCGCTCCAGGTGCGGGCCTCGCGGATCACCGAGGGCATGAAGCTGGCGGCGGCCGAGGCGCTGGCGGACGTCGTCGCGGGCGAGCTGAGCCCGGAGTGCGTGATTCCGTCGC
>NZ_JACBXC010000253.1 GCF_013870535.1 Streptomyces phytophilus
ACCTGCACCGCCTCGCCCGTCCTGCGCCGCCGGAAGCTCGCGCGCAGCGCGGCGTGCCGCTCCAGCAGAGCCTCCCACGACGCCCGCAGCCGGTCCGGGTCCACGGGGCCGACCAGCTCCAGCAACCGCTGGCCCTGGTAGACGTCGGGGCCGTCCTCATCGAACGCGGCGTGGAACAGCAGGCCCTCCTGCAGCGGCGACAGCGGCCACACGTCCTCGACGGCGGATCGGGTCATCGCTCTGTCTCTCCTCACGGCGGATCGCTGACGGCGGCTCGGGGGCTTACGGGTTCGCGGCTTTCTGATCTACGGGGCAAGGTCACGGAAGGTCGTCGTCGGCGAGATCGGCTTCGAACTCGTCGACCTCGTCCTGGCCGAGGTCGAGCAGCGCGAAGTCGGAGGGGGTGTGCCCGCCGGCCGCCGGGTCCTCGGTGTGCGCGGCGAGCCCGGCGAGCATCTCCAGCCAGGCGGCGCCCAGCCGTTCGACCTCGTCGGCGCCGAAGAGACCGGCGGCCCGGCTCAGGGTCAGCGTCAGCTCGGGGCCGCCGGGGGTGTCGCGGACCACCGCGTTCGCCTCCAGCGCATGCGCCACCGGCAGGTCAGGTGCGGCGGATCCCCCGAGGGCGCTCTCCCCGGCCGGCTGCCACGGCTCCGGGTCCCGGGCCGGCGATGCGGCGGAAAAGCGGCCGAGGTAGTTGAAGCCGATCTGCGGCGACGGCAGCGCGGCCAATGCGTCGGCGGTCCGGGGGTTGAGGTGGCGCAGCAGCCCGTGGCCGAGGCCGTCACCGGGCACGGCCTGCGCCTGCTCCTTCACCGCCTTCAGCAGCGCCCCCGCCTCCGGTCCGCCCGCACGCGCGTCGCGGAGATCGACACCGGAGGCGTCGAGGCGCAGCGGGTGCACCGCGGTGAACCAGCCGACCGTACGGGACACGTCCAAGCCCCCGACCGGCCCGCGGCCGTGGCCTTCGACATCGACGAGTACGCCGCGGTCCGCGCTGTCCGGCCGCCAGTGGGCGACGGCCCCGGCGAGGGTGGCGAGCAGCACCTCGTGCACGCCGGTGTGGAAGACGGCGGGCGTGCGGCCCGTCAGCGTCGCCGCCTGCTCGGCGGGCACGGCCCAGGTGTGCGAGCGCATGGTCGCCGCGGTGTCGGTGGCGGGGTCGAGGGGGCGGTGGCCGAGGGACGGTTCGGGGGCGCCGAGGAGGTCGGTCCAGGTCTGGAGTTCGGCGATGGCGCGGTCGTCGGCCGTTGCCTGGGTGACGAGTTCGTGCGCCCAGCGGCGGTAGGAGGCGGGTACGGGTTCGAGGGCGGGCTGCCTGCCGTCGGCGAGAGAGACGCAGGCGGTTTGGAGGTCGGGGAGGAGGATGCGCCAGGACATGCCGTCGACCACCAGGTGATGGACCACGAGGACGAGGCGGCCTACCCGGGACGGCCCGGGGTCCAGCCAGACGACGCGGGCCATCGCGCCGTCCACGGGGCGCAACGTCGCGGCGGCGGTGCGGGCTTCGCGGGAGGCGAGCGCGTCGAGATCGGCGGTGCCGGCGCCATCGACGCGGGAGACGAGGCCCCCCGCGTCGACGGAGCCGCGTTCGGCGACGTCGAGACGGGGGTTCGCCGGCTCCGACAGATCGGCGCGGGCCCGCAGCACGTCGTGCACGTCGAGCAGGGCGGCGACACCGGCGGTGAGCACGTCGAGGCCCAGAGCGGGGGGTGCGCCGACGACCGTCCACTGGGCGAACCCGGGGTCCGCAGCCCGTACTCCGTGCGCCCGCATCACCGGCGTCCACGGCACCTCACCGACGCCCGTGTCCGCGACCGCCGGCGCCGACTCGGGCTCGGCGACGACGGCAAGCCGCTCGGGGGTCTTGGCCTCGAAGACCTGCCGGGGGGTGAGCACGAGCCCTTCGCGGCGGGCGCGGGAGGCGAGTTGCATGGAGGTGATGGAGTCGCCGCCGAGAACGAAGAAGTCGTCGTCCGCGCCGACGCGTTCCAGCCCCAGCACCTCGGCGAACAGCGCGCAGAGGGCGGCCTCGGTGGGATTGGCAGGAGCACGGCCGGACACACGGCCGGCGAGGTCGGGGGCGGGCAGGGCCTTGCGGTCGGTCTTGCCGTTGGGCGTGAGCGGGAGCGCGTCGAGGATGACGATGGCGGCGGGGACCATGTGCTCGGGAAGCCGGGTGGTGGCGAAGTCCCGGACGGCGTCGGCGTCGACGTCGCCGGTCACGTAGGCGATGAGTCGTTTGTCGCCGGGTCGGTCCTCGCGTACGACGACTGCGGTCTGCGTCACGTCGGGGTGGGCGGCGAGGACGGCTTCGACCTCGCCGGGCTCGATCCGGAAGCCGCGGACCTTGACCTGCTCGTCGGCACGGCCGGCGAAATGCAGCAGACCGTCGTGAGACCACCGGGCCAGGTCACCGGAGCGGTACATCCGCGCACCCGGCTCGAAGGGGCAGGCGACGAACCGCTCCGCGGTCAGCCCACCGCGGCCGATGTAACCCCGGGCAAGCCCAGGGCCGGTGATATACACCTCGCCGGTGACACCGGGGGGTACGGGCCGCAGGAAATCATCCAGCACGTAGGTGTGCATGTTGCCGATCGGGCGGCCGATCGCCGGAGGCGCATCGTGCGGCTCGATGCCCGCATCGAGGGGGACGGCGGTGGTGATGACGGTGGCCTCGGTCGGACCGTACGTGTTCCACACCTGGGCCTGCCGTGTCCAGCGGGACGCCAGGTCGGCGGTCAGCAACTCGGCACCCAGCACCCAGTTCTGCACCCCCGGCACCGCGGCCGGGTCGAGAACGCTCAGCAGCGACGGCACCACACTGGCCACAGACACCCCGGAGCTACGGACCATCTCCGCCAGCGCCGCAGGCTCCGCCCGCTCCTCGTCGGAGGCAACGGCGAGCGTGCCGCCGGCCGCGAGGGTCACGGCAACGTCCAACACCGCGGCGTCGAAGCTGAACGACGCGAACTGCAACGCCGTCACACCCTCCGCCACCCCCAGCACCGGACGCATCGCCTCGGCCAGATTCGCCGGACCGCGATGGGGCACGGCGACGCCCTTCGGGCGGCCGGTCGAACCGGACGTGTAGATGACGTACGCCAGTTGCCCCGGCTCCAGCACCGTGCCCAGCGGCTCCGCCGACTCCGCCGCGATCTCCCCCGCCGCAGACACCAGGTCCTCCGCGCCCAGCACCACCTGCGCACCACTGTCGGCGACCATGAACGCCAACCGGTCCGCCGGATACGCCGGATCCAACGGCACGTACGCGCCCCCGGCCTTCCACACCGCAAGCACCGCCACAACCATCTCCACACCACGCGGCAAACACAGCCCCACCCGCGACTCCCGGCCCACACCCAGCCGCCGGAGATACCGCGCCAACCGATTCGCCCACGCATCCAACTCCCCGTACGACAGCAGCTCAGCCCCACACCGCACGGCGACGACACCGGGCGCTCTCCGCGCCCGCGCCTCGAACCGGTCCAGCACCGAACCCACCGGCACCGCCAACTCCGTCGCGTTCCACCCCGACACGACCCGGGACCGCTCAGACGCGTCCAGCACCTCCACGTCCCCCACCCGCACCATCGGGTCCGCCACCACCTGTTCCAGCACCCGCAGCACCCGCCGCGCCAGCCCCTCCGCCTCGCGCGCCTCGAACAGGTCCGGCCGATACGTCACCCGGACTTCGAGGTGCTCGGCGGCGTCGACGCCGAGTGTCAACGGGTAGTTGGTCGCTTCGCGGGAGTTCAGGACGTCGATGGACAGTGCGTCGGGTGCCGTGGCCTCCTCGGGCGGGTGCGGGTAGTTCTCGTAGACGACGAGAGAGTCGAAGGTCGCGCCCGCTCCTCCGAGCTTCTGGATCTCCTGGAGGCCGAGGTGCTGGTGCCCCATCAACGCCGACTGCCGACTTTGCAACTCGGCAAGCATCTCCACCACACGCTGCCCGCCATCCAACCTCACCCGCACCGGCAACGTGTTGATGAACAAACCCACCATCGACTCAACACCCGGCAACTCCACCGGACGCCCCGCCACCGTCGCCCCGAAAACCACATCAGAACGACCCGCCAACCGCGCCAACACCAACGCCCACGCACCCTGCACCACCGTATTGACCGTCAACCCCCGCCCACGCGCCCACACACCCAACGCGGCGGTGGGCTCCGGCGCGAGCCGTGCCTCGGCCTGCTCCGGCTGTACGGCGGCTGCGGCGGGGGCCGCGGGGGCGACGAGCGTCGGCTCGTCGGCCCCGGCCAGTTCCACCCGCCACGCCTCCCGCGCCGCCGCCTTGTCCTGCCGCCCCAGCCAGGCGAGGTAATCCCGGTACGGGGCGGGGCGCTTGAGCGCGGAGGTGTCACCGCCCGCCTCGTACAGCGCGGACAGCTCGCCGAGCAGTACGGGCATGGACCAGCCGTCCATCAGTATGTGATGGGTCGTCATCACGAGCCGGTGGTGCCGGTCGCCGAGCCGGACGAGGAGGAGCCGCAGCAGCGGCGGTGCCGCCGGATTCAGCCGCTCCGCGCGCTCCTCGGCGGCCAGCTTCTCCAGCCGGGCGGCCGCGTCCGGGCCGTCGGTGTCGGCGAGGTCTGCCTCGCGCCAGGGCAGGCGTACTTCGCGGGCGATGAGCTGGACGGCTTCGCCGGAGGCGCGCCGGTGGAAGCTGGCGCGCAGTGCGCCGTGCCGGGCGAGCAGCGCCTCCCAAGAGCCGCGCAGGCGCGCGGGGTCCAGGGGGCCGTCGAGGCCGAGGACGAACTGGACGGTGTAGAGGTCGGGGCCGGTGTCGTCGTATCCGGCGTGGAACAGGAGGCCCTCCTGCAGCGGCGACAGCGGCCACACTTCCAGGGCCGGGCGGGTGGTGGCGGTGTGGGTTTTCACCGGGGCAGTCCTCCTTCGATCTTGCCGGCGATCTCTTCGAGCTGTTCGACGTCGTCCTGGCCGAGGTCGAGGAGGGGGAAGTCGGAGGGGGTGTGCCCGCCGGCCGCCGGGTCCTCGGTGTGGGCGGCGAGGCCGGCGAGCATCTCCAGCCAGGACGCGCCGAGGCGTTCGGCGTCGGTGCGGTCGAGCAGTTCGGGGGGCCAGCCGAGGGTGAACGACAGCTCGGGGCCCGCGGGGGTGTCCCGGATGACGGCGTTGGTCCCGAGGGCGTGCAGTACCGGCATGTCCGCGGGTGCGGTGCCGCCGACGGCGGTCTCGCCCGCGGGCTGCCACGCCCGGACCGGGGCCGCGGTGCCGACGGCGGGGAACCGGCCGAGGTAGTTGAAGCCGATCTCCGGCTGCGGCAGCGCCGCCATCGCCTCGGCCGTCCCAGCGTTGAGGTGGCGCAGCAGCCCGTGGCCGAGGCCGTCGCCCGGCACGGCCTGGGCCTGTTCTTTGACGGCCTTGAGCAGCCGTCCGGCGGCCGGTCCGCCGACCCGTACGTCGTCCAGGTCGATCCCGTGCACGTCGAGCCGCAGCGGGTGGACGCTGGTGAACCAGCCCACCGTGCGGGTCAGGTCGAGGTCCCCGGCCGGCTCGCGGCCGTGGCCTTCGACGTCCACGAGCACGCCGCCGCGTGCTGCCGGCCGCCAGTGGGCCACCGCGGCGGCGAGGGTGGCGAGCAGCACCTCGTGCACGCCGCAGTGGAAGACGGCGGGGGTGCGGCCGGTCAGCGTCGCGGCCTGGTCCGCGGGGACCGTCCACGTGCGGTTCTGCAGGGACACCACGGTGTCGGTCGCCGGGTCGAGGACGCGGTGGGCCAGCGCGGGCGTGCGGGCGCCGAGTTGCCCGGTCCAGCGCTCCAGCTCGGCAACCCGTTCCGTGCCCGCGGCCTGGGCCGCCAGCTCCCGCGACCAGCGGCGGAACGACGTCGCCACCGGCTCCAGCTCCGGCTTCCGCCCCTCACCCGCCGCCTCGCACGCCGCCCGCAGATCCGGCAGCAGGATCCGCCACGACACCCCGTCGACCACCAGATGGTGGACGAGGAGCGCGACGCGCCCGATGCGGTCCTCTCCCGCGTCCAGCCACACGGCGTGGACCATGACGCCGTTCGCCGGGTCCAGCCGGGCGACCGCCGCTCTCGCGGCCTGCTCCGCGAGCCGGTCCAGGTCGTCGGCGTCCGCGGCGTCGATACGGGTCACGCGGCCCGCCGGGTCCACCGAGCCCCGCTGCCCGACGACGAGCCGGGGGGCCTCCTCGTCGGACAGGTCCGTTCTGGCCCGTAGCACGTCGTGGGTGTCCAGCAGGGCGCCGATGCCGGCTGCGAGCGTCTCCCGCCCGAGGTCCGCGGGGGCGCCGACGACCATCCACTGCGCGAACTCGCGGCCCGTGGTCCGTTTCCCGAGC